>JAHEZA010000292.1 GCA_023251335.1 Chitinophagaceae bacterium
ACCAATGTTTCGGGTTTAAAAAAATTATTAAATGTATCTAACCACAAAATCACTTTGGGCTTTTCGGTATTATTTGTTGGTTTACTGTTGAACCAATTTCTAAAGGTTTGCTGCGCAAATTTTGGGACTTTTCTTTTCTGTGTTATTCCACCAACTGCTTTTGTGATATTACTGAGGCCAGGTGTTTGAGTAAAAAAATTAACTATTCCGGGAACTACAGATGCAAGGCGTGACCACCAATAGATCCATCCAAAAGCATAAGCATTACGGGGCCTGAATCTTCCTTCATAATAATGAGAAAGAAATTCTGATTTTAAAGTTGCCATATCCACATTCACCGGGCAATCGCCCTTACAACCTTTACAGGCAAGACATAAATCCAGCGATTCCTTTACATCTTTATCTTTCCATCCACCTTTTGAAATATCTCCCTGCAACATTTCAAAAAGCATGTGTGCTCTTCCTCTTGTACTGTCCTTTTCTTCACGCGTTACCATATAACTCGGGCACATAGTACCACCTTCATGACGACGGCAATTACCTACACCAACACAACGGAGCACCGCACGCGAAAAACTTCCTTTGTTATCATCATTCAAATAATGAAAATGAGTTTTGGGAGATGGAGGATCGTAAGATGTTCCTAAACGAAGATTAGACAACTGGCCGTAAGTGTCAATAATTTTTCCCGGATTCATCAGCCAATCGGGATCCCAGATAGATTTGAATTCATGAAAAGCTTCCATGATCTTTTTGCCAAACATAATTTCAAGAAGATCGCCTCTGGTTTGTCCATCACCATGCTCGCCTGAAAGTGACCCTCCATATTTTACTACCAGATGAGAAGCTGCTATAGTAAAATTTTCATAGTTCTCTATTCCTTCTTCTGTCTTTAAATCAAAACCCACACGGCAATGAATGCAACCCTGGCCAAAATGTCCATACAAAGAAGGATGATAGCCATACTCGCTAAACAATTCTCTAAGGTCTTTCAAATAATCACCAACTTTTTCTGGAGGAACAGCAGAATCTTCCCAGCCTGGCGCACCATCAGGTTGCCCTGGCACAAACGCAGTAGCGCCCAGTCCATCTTCCCGTACTTGCCAGAGATTTTTTTCCTGATCCGGATTGTCAAAAAGCTTCATGTCCGGCGCGTTGTCCCATTTTTTCAATTCCTCCATCACTGCTTTACACTTGTTATCAGATTCTGTTTTGTCTTTTCCCGCAAATTCGGCCAGCAACCATCCGCCTCCTTTCGGCAGCAACGAAATATCGTTCACGTCCAGTCCTTTTTTCTGCATAAATTGAAGAAGCAGGTCGTCAAATCCTTCCAGGCCGATGGGCTGATGTTTCATAACTGCGGGGCAGGCGTGACCGGCCGCATAAATATCAGGAAAACCCAGCACCAATAACGATCTTGCTTTAGGATTGGGCATCAGCTTCATTTCGGCTTCCAGAATAATTACACAAGTGCCTTCAGAGCCAACGACTGCCTGTGCTACATTAAAACCTTTTTCCGGCAATAAGGCCGGAAGGTCGTATCCTGAAACACGCCGTGGAATGTCAGGAAATTTTTTTCTGATTTCATCAGCATATTTATCTCTTAAATTTTTTAATTGCTGATATATTTCTCCTTTTCTTCCACCTTCTTTTATAATCTTTTCTAATTCTTCATCACTCGTTGGGCCTACTTTCATTTTAATGCCATCGCAAGTGAGAATAGTCAGCGATTCAGTATTATCAGCCATACGAGCACCATATCCATAAAACTGCGCCATCACCGAGTGTACCCCGCATGAATTATTCCCCAACATGCCGCCAATGGCGCAATGGCTGTGAGTGGCAGGGTCTGGGCCAAAAGTTAGTTCCGCTTCTCTCTGAGTGGCTCCTCTCATTTCATCCAACACAATTCCCGGCTGCACCGTAACCGTTTTCTTCTCCTTATCAATCTTTAAAACTTTGTTGTAATACTTCGTCATATCCATTACCACTGCCACATTACAACAAGCGCCTGTAAGGCTGGTGCCGCCACCGCGTGATAAAAGCGGCGCATGATATTTTCTGCAAATGGCCACCGTATCAATAATGTCCTGTTCACTTTTTGGTAACACAATACCTATCGGTGCCTGCCTGTAATTGGATCCGTCTGTAGCATACAAAGCCTTGCTGGCATCATCAAAACGAACCTCGCCTTCGATTGTTGATTTTAATTCCGCCTCAACTAATCTGGCGTCAACGCCCTTAGAATATTTGGTTTCATAACGAAGATCTAATGTGTCAGTATCACTTGTCATAAAAATGTTTTTTAAAGATTCATTCTCAACGGCAATTATTGAAACTATTCTTCCGGATTCTAAAAATCTTGTGAAGTTTTTTGCTAACACTACACTTTATATTTTTCTGCATCCTGAAATTTGAATTCCAAGCCCAATCCGGGCCTGCTCAAATCGGCATGGAGCGCCCCATTTACAGGTTGAGGCGTTCCATCAAACAACATATCTTCAATACGTACATGGTCATAAAAATATTCGGCAGTGAAGAAAGAAGGCAATGATAACCCTGCATGCAAATGCAATGAAGGCGCACAGTGAGAAGAAAAAAGTAATTGATGCGCTTCACATAAATGTCCTGCTTTTATAAAAGTTGAAATGCCTCCGCAACGTGTAGCATCTGCCTGCAATACATCCACGCTTCCCACATCCAGCATTTGCTCAAAGTAAGAGAGGTTATATCCATATTCTCCTGCGGCGATATTCATTCCATGAGGTGCATGTTCTCTAATGAAATGCAACCCTGTCAAATCACTTGAAGGTCGCGGTTCTTCAAACCATGTAACGCCGATTTCATCAAATTGATCGGCCAATTTCAATGCTTGTTTCGTTGAGTATGCGCCGTTGGCATCCACAAATAATTCGATATTGTCGCCGATGGCTTCTCTTGCTTTCTCTACTCTGTAAACATCTTTATCCGGATCTCGGCCAATTTTCATTTTTACCTGCCTGATACCTTTCTCAGCCCAGCCTGCTAATTGATTTTGTAATCTTTCGATAGAATAAGAAGTGAATCCGCCACTACCATAAATTGGAAAATCATCGCGTACTTTACCCAGTAATGATGCCAACGGCAAGTCCAAAATTTTCGCTTTTAAATCCCACAAAGCATTGTTGATAGCCGATATGGCCATAGCGACAATTCCACAGTTACCATTATTTCTCACACTATCCACCATACATTTCAAAATCCACGGGATATCCATTGCATTCTTTCCAATAACTACTTTTTTCAGATTCTTATCGATAAAAAATGCAGACGAAATATCAGCATAACTGTAACCCATACCCGTCTTTTCGCCTGCATTTATTTCTACCAAAATCATGGTAGTACTCTTCCACTCAATGGTTCCGTCAGACTCAGGAGCATCCGTTGGAATATTATAGGCCGAGACATTTAAATCTTCAATCAATATACAATCAGATTGTTTCACTCATCTCTTTTTTATGGGGGATAAAATTTTCTATCACATCTTTCCACGATTGTTTTATCACATCCCAGGCGTCAGAATCGCCTTTAGTCATCGAAAACATAAAATTTTTGGCCTGCTTGAATGATATATGTGGCGGCAGCGGCGGTACGGAAGGGTCTGTATAAACATCAATTATCACCGGCCTGTCTAGTTTAAATGCATATTCCAGCGATGAAACAATATCTTCCGGTTTGTCGATTTTAATTCCATCAAGCCCGAGCATTTTTGCATATTCTGCATAAGGAAAATCCGGCACATCCTGTGATGCTTCAAACTTAGGGTTGCCTTCCATTACGCGTTGTTCCCATGTTACCTGGTTCAAATCCCGGTTATTCAATACCACAATCATCAGTCGCGGATCGCTCCATTGCTTCCAGTATTTTGAAATGGTTATTACACCGTTATTACCAAGCATCTGCATGGCTCCATCTCCTACGAGCGCTATTGACATTTTATTGGGATAGGCAAATTTTGCAGCGATAGCATAAGGCACGCCGGGGCACATGGTTGCAAGATTGCCCGAAAGTGAGGCTCTCATTCCTTTACGAATTTTTATATCACGTGCAAACCAATCTGCAGAGGTACCTGAGTCAGAAGACAAAATGCAATTATCCGGTAACAGTTTCGATAGTTCCCAAAATACTCTTTCGGGATTGATAGGATCGGCGCTATTCATTGCCCTCGCTTCTATCACCTTCCACCATTCCTGTATATTTTTTTCAATCTCCTCTAGCCAACTTCTATCTTCTTTTCTTTTCAATAGTGGCAATAACGCTTTTAAACTTTCTTTGCTATCGCCTTGCAGATTTAATTCCATTAGGTAGCGCAGCCCCAGCATTTTACCATTAATATCG
>JAHEZA010000293.1 GCA_023251335.1 Chitinophagaceae bacterium
AACTGGATGTTTCCAAATGGCCCTTTGCTGCCAAAGACATCGTTGAATACCAACCCGTGATAGCCTTCTGAAGGCTGAGAAAATTGCGGGAATTTACCATTCCCCCAATTGTAATTTCCTCCATCCACAATTACACCGCCTATACTGTTGCCATGGCCACCAATCCATTTGGTAGCCGCTTGTACCACTACATTTGCACCATGTTCCAATGGCCGGAAAAGATATCCCGCGCAGGCGAAAGTATTATCTACAATTAAAGGTAAATCGTGTTTTTTTGCCAAAGCAGACAACTTATCAAAATCCGGGATGTTGAAATCAGGATTGCCAATGGTTTCTGTATAAAGCGCTTTTGTCTTTTCGTTAATCAGGCTTTCAAAATTTTCAACGTTGTTATCTTTTGCAAATCGTGCTTCGATTCCCAGGCGTTTCAACGAAACTTTAAATTGATTGAATGAACCACCGTAAAGAAACGGGCTCGATACAAAATTATCTCCGGACTCCAGGATATTGGTCAGCGCGAGGAATTGTGCGGCCTGTCCAGAAGAGGTTGCCAGCGCTGCCACACCTCCTTCTAAAGCAGCTACGCGCTTTTCAAAAACATCCGTTGTGGGATTCATGATGCGCGTATAAATATTTCCAAATTCTTTCAATGCAAAAAGATTGGCGCCGTGTTCAGAATTTTTAAAAGAAAAAGAAGTGGTTTGATAAATGGGGACAGCCCTGGCACCGGTTGTTGGGTCTGCTTCCTGCCCTGCGTGTTGTTGTAATGTTTCAAAATGTTGAGAACTCATAAATTAAGATTTATAAAATGAAAAATTAATAATTGAAATTGTAAGATAAGGCAAAGCCTTGTTATGGATGATATAAAATGATGATGCCTTACGGCATACAACAAAAATACTTATGCATTATAGTGCAGTGGGAAGTGTGACAAATATGAGTCGTTGAATGTAGCATAATTAAATATCCTACAAATATAGTAGGCTTTTATTTAAATGGACAAATTTTTTTGTTCAGCAGGAATTTAACCTGTTGTAAAAGCATTTCAGGGAAATTGATGCAGAGGGGAATTTATGCCGGAGGGAGAAATAGAAAAATGAATTATTTGTCGGTTCACTACGAATTTATTCTCGATCTTGCCATTTTGCATAAAGCATCAGGCTGGTCTAAATTAGTATTGAAATGACGACCGCTACAAAGACGCGAATGGTTATTCAATTTCTCTTTTTATTTTTTGAGGGTAATATTTTTAGAAAATTTCCGCCCATCCAAAAAAGAAAATCGCAGTCATTGTTTTTATTTATTTTTGAAAATAATATAAAAATGTATGAGCCAATTTTCTGACCACAATTTCAAAAATCAAAAAGCCCTCGTAAGGGTTGATTTTAATGTGCCACTTGATAAGGATTTTAATATCACGGATGACACCAGGATGCGTGCTGCTGTTCCGACAATTAAAAAGATTCTTAATGACGGCGGCAGTGTCATCCTCATGTCGCACCTGGGCAGGCCAAAAGATGGCCCAGACAAAAAGTTTTCTTTAAAGCATTTGTTGCCGCATCTGAAAGAATTGCTGGGCGATGACAATGTTTTATTTGCCAATGATTGCATCGGGGATGAGGCAATAAAAAAATCGGAGGAATTAAAACCCGGTGAAGTATTGCTGTTGGAAAATCTTCGCTTTTATAAAGAAGAAGAAAAAGGTGATGAAGAATTTGCAAAAAAACTTGCTTCACTGGCAGATGTATATGTAAATGATGCTTTTGGCACCGCTCATCGCGCGCACGCTTCCACAGCAGTCATTGCACAGTTTTTCCCCAAAGATAAAAGAATGTTTGGATTGCTGATGAATGCGGAAGTTTCCAGTGCCGAAAAGGTGCTGAATGAATCAGAAAAGCCTTTCCTTGCTATCATAGGCGGAGCCAAGGTTTCGGATAAAATACTGATCATTGAAAACTTGTTGGAAAGAGCCACAGATATCATTATCGGTGGAGGCATGGCCTACACTTTTTTCAAAGCGATGGGAGGGAAAATAGGAAATTCTCTATGCGAGGATGATCGGCTGGATAAGGCCAGGGAATTGCTGGAAAAAGCCAAACAAAAAAATGTCAATATTCATTTGCCTGCGGATTCTATTATTGCCGATAAATTTGACGCCAACGCGATGGTGTCCGGTTCATTAAGCAATGATATTCCGGATGGTTGGATGGGGCTTGATATTGGTGAGATGGCTTGTGAAACTTTTAGTAAAGTGATTCATCATTCCAAAACTATTTTGTGGAACGGCCCTATGGGTGTTTTTGAAATGAAGAAATTTCAACACGGCACTAAAACTATTGCCGAAGCCGTAGCAGAAGCTACAGCCGATGGAGCTTTCAGCCTGGTGGGGGGCGGCGACAGTGTGGCGGCCGTAAATGAATTTGGTCTTGCAGATAAAGTGAGTTATGTTTCCACTGGCGGTGGCGCATTGCTTGAATATTTTGAAGGAAAAGAATTGCCTGGAATAAAGGCGATTAAGGAGTAAGCGATGAGTTAGCGGTGATCAATTATCGGCAATGATTAAGTAAGAATCAGTGATTCGTAAGAGTTCTGAGTTCTGTGAAAACGAATTCTTATAATTAAAAATCTGTTATCTTTAATTTTTTTAAATAAAACGACAAACATGAAATCAAAAAGCATTCTCTTTATTATTCTTGGAATTATCGTCATCTTGTTTTTTTGGGGATGTAGCGCCTACAATAATTTAATTGGTGTTGACCAGCAGGTAAAAACCAAATGGGGAAATGTAGAGACTAACTACCAGAGAAGAACTGATTTGTATAATAGTGTAATTAAAACCATTGAAGGTTCTGCGAACTTTGAAAAAGGAACGCTGACTGAAGTTGTACAGGCACGCGCCAAAGCTACTTCTATTAATGTAGACATTAACGATCCTAAATCATTGGAAGCCTATCAAAATGCGCAGGCTGGTTTGCAAAGTTCATTCAGCAAATTATTGGCAGTAGTAGAAAACTATCCTGATTTGAAAACGACGGCTGCCTTCCAGGGATTTCAAACACAGATAGAAGGCACGGAGAACCGCATTAATGTAGCGCGACAGGATTATAATGCCGCAGTTCAGGATTATAATCTCAGGGTAAAAAGATTTCCGAATAATATTTTCGCCGGTATATTTGGTTACCACGAAAAGCCATTCTATAAGGCAGACCCCGGAAGCGAAAAAGCTCCTGATGTGCAATTTAATATCAAATAAAAAGACCCTTTATGTGGCCATTTTCCCGCAAAAAACCATTTTTTTCCCCGGAAGAAAATGAACGAATTGTTCATGCCATTCAGGAAGCTGAAACGCAAACCAGCGGAGAGATAAGGATTTTTGTAGAGGCCCATTGCAGATATGTGGACGCATTAGACCGGGCCGCGGAAATATTCGGTAACCTCGAAATGGAAAAGACTGAATTAAGAAATGGTGTACTCTTTTATATCGCTATGAAAGATAAGCAGTTCGCTGTTTTTGCAGATAGCGGCATTCACAAGGCTACAGGAAAAGCATATTGGGAAAAAGTGATAAAAGAAATTGCCACTCTTTTTAGAAAAGATAGTGTTGTTGCCGGAATGGTTGCCTGCATTGGCAAAATCGGCGAGGCACTGAAAACCTATTTTCCTTACGATAAAGAAATAGATAAAAACGAACTTCCCGATGAAATTGTTTTTGGCTCATAGCATTGTGTAATTTATCCTTCATGAAAAAATTAATTTTAGTTTTTATTCTTTTTGCCGGCTTTCAATCTTCTTTTTCGCAAAAGATAGAAAGTAAACCGAACCCTCCAAGAGCCGTAAATGATTTTGCGCATTTATTGGAACCTTTCCAGGTGCAGTCGTTGGAACAAAAACTGGATGCTTATAATGATTCTACTTCATCTGCTATCGTTATCATAACCGTGCCAAGCCTTGATGGATATGATATCGCAGAGGTCTCGCTGAAATATATACGGGATTGGGGCGTTGGGGTAAAAGGAAAAAATAATGGTGTCATTATCATGGTTTCAAAAGCAGAACATAAAGCACGCATTGAGACCGGGTACGGAATGGAAGGCGTGTTACCGGATATTCTTGCCAAACAAATCATCGATCAACGGATGATCCCGTTCTTTAAAAACAATGATTATTATGCAGGCTTTGATAATGCGGTAGATGCTATCATACAGGCTGCCGCGGGCGAATATAAAGCGGATCCTAAGGCTGGTAAGAAAGGCTCGCCGTTTGGAAGTATTATTTTGCTCGTCGTCATTTTCCTGGTTATAATTTTTATATTTTCCGGTCGTGGTGGCGGTGGGGGAGGAGGTTCTTATATGAGCCGA
>JAHEZA010000294.1 GCA_023251335.1 Chitinophagaceae bacterium
TATCATTCCTTCATCCCCTACAAAGCGCGTTACTTCTGAGCCACCCGTGCCGCTTACAAAATTCACCTGAAGCGTTAGTTGAAAAGGCGAATGCTCACGAGTTTCAGGATATTGCATAATACCCGCCATCAGATCAGGTACATTACGTCCATCTTTCCAATAACACAACTGTCCGGAGGCATATATTTTTTCAGGACCTTTAGAATCGGTAATCACATGCGTGCCTGATAGCAGATGAACAAATAAATCTCCCGCGACTCCGGTTCCGAACTCGCGGTAATTTCTCCACCAGAAAAACTTTTTGGGATCGTAAGGAATCTTTTTCATTCCTTCAATATAGCGGTCCCAGTCAACGGTTTCCGGCGATGCATCGGTAGGCATGGTGTATTCCCATGCACCTAAAGCATCCTGGCGATCGTACACAGCATTTACCATATTCAGCTTTCCTATTTCCCCCGACTTATATAATTCGTGGGCTTTCTGAAAAACAATATTGCTCACGTACTGGCTGCCGACCTGCATTACTTTTCCACTCTCCTTTTGTGCTTTGATGACATCCAGCCCTTCACTTATATAATGTACCATCGGCTTCTCGCAATATACATGCTTGCCTGCTTTCAATGCGTCTTTAGTAATGCGGGCATGCCATTGGTCGCATGTAGCAATGACAACAGCGTCTATGTCTTTACGTTCTAATATTTTCCGGTAGTCATTTGTTGTAAAAATATCTTTGCCATATACCTCTTTGGCTCTTTCAAGCCTGCCTGTATAAAGATCGCAGGCAGCAACCATCTTAATCCCCGGTACCTGCAACGAAGAAACGGCATTGTGATTGCCCATAATTCCCATTCCTATTACGCCAATATTTATATTGTCATTGGAAGATATCTTTTTTTTATATTGCAGAATTTGAGTTTCCATTTTTTCCTGTGCCGCGAAAGACGATAGTGGCCCCGCCCCAAGCGCAAGCGTTGTTCCCGTAAGTTGCTTTAGAAATTTTCTTCTTGATGATGATGATTTTTGCATGTCTATTCTTTTAAATTCAGGATTAGAAAATTAGAAAAAGAACCAATAGAGATTGATACAAATTTTAGGGAAAGATATTAAATAAATTCGAATTGAATCCACCTGTCCAGAGCCGTAATTGGTAAAGAAATCGGAATAGTATATTTTTGAAGAAATTATTTACAGGAGAAAAATGTATGCTTAAAAAAAATTGAGCAATCATTTCTAAAGAATGAACCTGTGTAAACAATTCCCCAAAAAAAAATCCCATTTTAAATTTATAAACCCTAACACATTTTTATGTCCGATTGCAACTTCACATTACCTTTTAACGAATCGCCTCTAAAGGCCGTCGAAAAAGCAAGAACGGCAATAGAAAAACAGAATGGAAATTTTATTGGCGATGAAACAGCCGGAAAGTTTGAAGTAACCATTTTTGGAAATACGATTAAAGGACATTACGATGTAACCGGGCAGTTATTAAATCTTGTAATTACTGAGAAGCCTTTTTTTGTATCATGTAATATCATAGAAAACTTTCTTTCAAAGCAAATCTCATAAAATATTCCATACAATATTCTATGCAGATGCTGATTTTCTCTTTAAAATACTTTGGATTTTCCTGATAATTTCTGAAGTTTCAAATGGTTTGGCTATAAAATCATCAGCTCCGAATTCGTTGATAGCAGTTTCGGCAATATTAGGATAAGATGAAAGCATGATAATAGGAATATTTCTTGTAAACGAAGATGACCTCAATTTCTTGCAAGCGTCAACGCCATCTGTTCCATTCATAAAAACATCCAGGAGAATTAATTGTGGTTGGTAGGTTTTTATCGCATTCCACGCTTTGCCCCATTCGGAATAAGCAAAAACATCAAACCCTTTCTTGTAAAGCAAGGATTTTATTACTGTGAGCAGGTCTTTATCGTCATCTAAAATTAGAATTCTGGCCATATTAATTAAGTATCAAAAAGCGTGCAACAGTTTAATTTACGTTTGCCATGGATACAAACACCAGCGACTGAAATTTGTGTTTGTGCTAAAATTCTCAACGCGTAAAAGCCTGAATCATTCTTTCCATTTTTCTTTTTTAAAAACTTTGGTTCAATCTTTTTTTCACTTATTTTTGCACTCCTTTAAAAAAAGGGTAGCTCATTACGATTCGGTAGCTCAGTTGGTAGAGCATAACACTTTTAATGTTAGGGTCCTGGGTTCGAGTCCCAGCCGGATCACTAAAGCCTCTGGAATACCGGGGGTTTTTTTTGTTTTGATCGCTTTCACGTTATACAGATTAAGTTTTTTTAAACTACCACATTCCATGAAAGGGATTAAATTTTTTAATAGTTCTGGTCAGATAAATCTCCGGCTATCGATTTCGTTCATAACCGCAATCCCATTTTTTTCTAAATCAAATAATAATTTTTCTTCTCCTTCCTTCTCTCCTATTTTTGTTTAAAATGGCATTACATGTTTGAAAACAAAATAATAGCAATCACGGGTGGAACAGATGGAATAGGAAAGGCACTTGTGCAGGCGTTTTTAAAAAGAGGAGCAAATGTGGCGACCTGTTCGCGAACGCCCGAAAAGTTGGCTCAATTAAAAACAGAATTCGCGGAAAAATCTTTGTTTACTGTGATGGCCGACGTAAGCAAGGAAGAAGATTGTAAAAATTTTATCGAAAAGACAATTGAAGAATTTAAGGGTATTGATGTCTTGATAAACAATGCCGGTATATCAATGAGAGCGCTTTTTAAAGATACGGATCTAACCACGCTAAAAAAAGTAATGGATATTAATTTTTGGGGAACCGTATACTGCACTAAATATGCATTGGACGCAATTATTGAAAAAAAAGGAACTATTGTGGGTGTCGCATCCATCGCAGGGTACCGGGGGCTGCCAGGCAGGAGCGGTTATAGTGCAAGCAAAGCCGCCGTTATCAGGTGGATGGAAACGCTTCGAACCGAATTACTGGATACAGGTGTAAATGTTATGTGGGTGTCGCCTGGGTTTACCGCGTCCAATACAAGATATGCCGCACTGGGAGAAAATGCAAAACCGGTAATGGATTCCAAATTAGATGAAGGAAAAATAATGACTGCCGAAGAATGTGCCGGATATATTATAAAAGCAATTGAAAAAAGAAAACGTACACTTGTGCTAACCTTTCAGGGAAAAGAAGCCCTGTTTATGAATAAATTTTTTCCATCCCTGGCAGACAAAATTATAAGAAAGATGTATTTTAAAAATGGTAAGATGGTAAAATAGAAGATATCACAATAGTTTGTTCGTCTTAGAAGGAAATCACAATTATCTTTGAAACTTATCGCAATTCAATTCAATTATTCACCAGAAGAAAATATCAATTATATATTCTTGAATGTCTTTAATAACACTTACATCAGATATCGGCCGGCAGGATTTTTTAACAGGAGCAGTAAAAGGACAATTATTGCAAATTAATGATCAGTTTAACATCATTGATATCTCCCATGAACTTTCGCCTTTCAATTATCCACAGGCCGCTTATGTATGCCGCAACGCTATTAAAAATTTTCCTCCCAAAACATTTCATATCGTATTGGTAAACCTTTTTGATAAAAAACCCGGACACTTGCTAATAGTTGAGCACAACGATCAGTACATCGGTTGCGCTGATAATGGATTAATCACCATGATACTGGAAGAAACGCCACAAAAAATAACTGCGCTTCCACTAAGTAAGTCAGAACAAAAAAATACTTTATACTGCGCGAAGGTTTTTGCTAAAGCCTACCAGGACATTCTTGACGGAAAGCCTTTTGAAAAAATAGGCGATACCGATGTTTCCATAGAAGTAAAAAATCCATTGCGGCCTTTGCTGGGAGAAAAATTTATAGAGGGGCAGATTATCTTCATTGATAATTTTGAAAATGTAATTATTAATATTACTAAAGAAGAATTTGAAGAACAACGACGGGGAAGAAGTTTCAATATTGTTTTTAAAAGAGATGAAACAATAGATAAGATAAGTGAGAGCTATGCCGATGTGAGCGAAAGTGAAAAACTTGCTTTATTTAATTCTGCCAATTACCTTGAAATAGCCGTCAATAAAGGGAATGCTGCAGGTTTGTTCGGCCTGGAAGGCTATACGGAAAAAGCCAATACGCAAACACAATACATGCAAAACAGACTGCTTTATCAGACCGTAAAAATCTATTTTGATTAAAAGGTGGAGGTCTCCTTAAATCTCTCCCATCCTCATCTGAGATACAACATAGTCTGATGCGTCTGGTTGGCTTGGTGATTTCTTTGTCATATATTCTCTTGCAGTAAATCAACAATTAATCAATATTTCTCTT
>JAHEZA010000295.1 GCA_023251335.1 Chitinophagaceae bacterium
GTGGTATTGGGGGCGCCTCTTACAATTGATGGTGATAGCTTTAAAACAGCCGGTGGAGATCTTGAAAGTTCGCTGCGCCTTATTTGCGATAAAATTCATTCATATAAAAATTGATAAAACGATATTAGAATAATGAAATCAACTGCTGTAGTAAATTTCGCCCCTGAAAAAGGCTCTGTAGAAATCAGGGAAATTGATATACCAACAATAGGGGAAGAGGATGTGTTGCTCGAAGTTGCCAATGTAGGTGTATGTGGTAGCGATCTGCATCAATGGACCGCGGATCATAGCTGGCCGGTAAATTATCCTGTTGTATTAGGGCATGAGTTCGGAGGCCATATTGTTGAGATCGGTGGTAAAGTAACTAAATGGAAAGAAGGCGACAGGGTAGTAAGTGAAACCGCTGCTATTATCGATACCAACAATCCAATGTCGCGGGAAGGCTTATATAATCTTGATCCCACCCGAAAAGGTTTCGGGTATGGTGTAAATGGCGCTATGACCCGTTTTGTCAAAGTTCCGGCTCGTTGTTTACATTTAGTTCCTGATCAGATTCCGTTTGAACAAGCCTGCCTTACCGAACCTTGTTGCGTAGCCTTTAGTGCAGTAGTTGCTAATACACGTATTACGCCCGGTGACCGTGTTATTGTTCTTGGCCCAGGCACAATAGGAATATTGTGCGCAGCGATGGCAAGGCTTTGTGGTGCGGAAGTAGCCGTTGTGGGTTTGGAAGCGGACAGGCATCGTTTGGCAATTGCCGAACAATACGGTTGCGAAAGCATCATTGGTGATGCAACCGATTGGGCCAAACAGCGTGATGGACTGGGAGCTGATTGCATCATTGATGCCGCCGGAGCAAGTATCACATTAAAAATTGCCTTACAGCTCGTAAGGCCTAACGGAAAAATTACAAAAGTCGGTTGGGGTCCTCAGCCTTTAGGATTTTCTCTCGATCCTTTGGTTCAAAAAAATATAACCCTCCAGGGAAGTTTCAGCCATAACTGGCCAATGTGGGAACGCGTTATTGCATTGCTTTCAAGCGGACAACTAAACGTAAAACCCATCATAGGTGGGGTTTGGCCAATTTCCGAATGGCATACGGCCTTTGAAAAAATGCACAAAGGCGAAGTGGTAAAAAGTGTGCTCAAACCGAATTAAAAAACAAATTTGCGATGCGATTAAAAGATAAAGTTATTATCATTACAGGGAGCACTACCGGCATCGGAAAGGCCATAGCGATCCGATGTGTGAAAGAAGGCGCCCGTGTTGTAATCCATGGCCTGGAAGACGATTGGGGAAAGCAAGTAGTTAAAGATTTGGGAGAAGATAAAGCAGCACTTCACATAGAAGACATCAGTAACGAAGGGGCTCCGGCACGTCTTGTTGACCTGGCGATAAAATCATTTGGGAAATTAGATGCTGTTGTAAACAATGCCGCGATGGTTGTTTCGTCTAACATTCATACTACTGACAAAGCATTCATTCAAAAGGTTTTGGAGGTGAATACCATTGCACCATTTGAACTTATTAAAGCTGCGTTAACCCATTTATCGGAACAACATGGCTGTGTATTAAATATAGGATCGGTAAATGCGTGGAGCGGCGAGCCAAATCTTTTTGCGTATAGCGTTTCCAAAGGTGCATTAATGACCATGACCAGGAATCTCGGAGATACTTTACATCGCGAAAATGGTGTTCGGGTAAACCAGATAAATCCTGGTTGGGTATTAACCGAAACTGAAAAACAAAGAAAGAAGGAACACGGCTTATCAGAAGATTGGTACAAAGATCTGCCTTCCGTCTATGCGCCGGCGGGCCGTATTTTATGGCCGGAGGAGATTGCGGCAGCAGCCGTCTATTGGCTTGCTGATGAAAGCGGCCCGATAAGTGGCCAGGTGGTAGACCTGGAACAACATCCTTTTATCGGACGTAATCCACCCAAAGACACAACAACAATTAAATAATAGAAATTCTTTTATGCCCAGGTTAGCAGTATTTCCAAAAGCCTTCATGCAGGCATTATGTAAGGATGGCAGCATGCGTGTATCTGAATGGATAGAACTGGCTGCAAAGCTGGACGTGGAAGGACTGGAATGGTATGCAGGTTTCCTGGAGATGGAAGATGAAAGTAATTGGAAAAGATTTCGGAAGCAGGTTGAAGATCACAGCAAGTCAATTCCTATGATGTGTTGTTCGCCCGATTTCACAAGCCCTGATCCGGCATTCCGGCAAAAAGAAATTGAAAAGCAAAAGCGATGGATTGATATGACTTTTGCTTTGGGAGGATCATACTGTCGTGTACTTTCAGGTCAGAAGCGGCCTGAACTTTCTATTGATGAAGGCGTAAAATTAGCAGCAGATTGCATTTCAGCTTGTTTGCCTTATGCGCAGGAACGCGAGATAACACTCATTCTCGAAAATCATTACAAAGATGATTTCTGGAAATATCCTGAATTTGCCCAAAAAATGGATGTCTTTTGTAAGCTTGTGGATAGTTTGAAACATCCTTTTTTTGGTGTCAATTATGACCCGAGCAATACTTATATCGCGGGAGAAGACCCGATTGAACTTTTAAAGAGAGTAGCCCACCGGGTAGTTACGATGCATGCAAGCGACCGGTATCTAAAGTATGGAACGATTGAAGATCTTCGAAACGAGGAAGGCGGAGCAGAAGGCTATGTGAAACGGCTAAGTCATGGCGAAATCGGCAAGGGATTGAATGATTATGATGCTATTTTTTCCATTCTGAAAGACGCAGGTTTTGATGGCTGGATAAGTATAGAAGATGGCGTGGATGGCATGGACCAATTAGAAAGAAGTGTTACGTTTTTAAGAAAAAAAATAGCGCAATACTGGCCTGCTAAATCAACAACCTCATGAATAGTAAAGCAGATGTGCTTTATGCATCACAATGTATTCTTGGTGAAAGCCCCTTGTGGCATTCAGAAAGAAAATCCTGCTTTTGGGTGGATATTGAAAATGGTATTTTGTATGAATATAATTGGATAAAACAAACAACAAGGGACTGGAAATTTAATTACAGGCTTACGTTGGTTCTGCAAGGGAAAGGCAACCAATTGATCTTAGCCTTAGATGCTAAAATTGCCAGGTTCGATTTAGAAACAGAACAAATAGAATGGCTGGTTGATGTTGATAGGGATTCCAAAATTCGTTGTAACGATGGCGCATGCGATGCACAAGGCCGGCTCTGGGTGGGAACCATGCACCTGGAACAAAAGCATGGAGCAGGCGCTCTGTATTGCATTGAAAACAATTTGAAGGTTCATAAAAAACTAAGTAATACCACGATTTCAAATGGTATTGCATGGTCGTTAGATAATAAGCGGTTGTATTTTATTGATAGCCCCACACAGACCGTTCAATCGTTTATATTTGAACAAAAAACAGGGGAAATTATTTTTGAAAAAAATGTAATCCCAATACCCGATGAAATGGGATCGCCGGATGGAATGGCCATAGACGAAGAAGGCATGCTTTGGATTGCTCAATGGGGAGGATTTGGTATCTACAGATGGAATCCCCGAAATGGAAATTTGATAGAAAAGATTGAAGTGCCTGTTCCGCAGGTTTCTTCGTGCGTCTTTGTAGGAGAAAACCTGGACTATTTACTGATCACCACTGCGCGCGAAAATATGAAAGATGAAGAATTAAAAAGATACCCGAAAAGCGGAGATGTTTTTTTAGTAAGGGTTGGAGTAAGAGGAGTATTATCGAATAAATGTGGGTTTTGAAAAAAACCATTTTGTTTATTTTTTAAAATGGGAGATAAATAGAATGCTTCACTTTCTTCCACTCTTTTGCAGAATGCAGGATTGTGCAGGACAGTTTTAAAAAGGAATCCAAATAGATTTAGAGGTTATTACTATAAACTAACTAAATATAAATTCACATTTAAAGTTGGTTTACTGTAATTATTTATAATTAGATAAATCAATAAATTTTTTAGGGTAAAAAAGTTATGGTGGATTTTAACGTTCGGAAACTGAAAATAAAATCAATTGGGTATTTATATTATTTAATCTTTTAAAAAAAGTTATTAGATGAATTTAAACAGGAATAAATCTGTAAAGTTATTGCTTCAATTTTTAGTTCTTATAGTTATAGGAACTTCTTGCAATCAATCAACTTCAACTAAAGAAGAAGTGGTGGATCCTAACGTTGCCAAGTTAGTGTTGCCTCCCGGTTTCCATGCCGAACATCTGTACAGCCCAACGGCACACGATCAGGGCTCCTGGGTGGCTATGACTTTTGACGATAAAGGCAGAATGATTGCCTGTGATCAGTATGGATATTTGTACCGCATCACCATCCCACCTGTGG
>JAHEZA010000296.1 GCA_023251335.1 Chitinophagaceae bacterium
GATACTCACAAACGGAAATTCCTTCAGCGCATTTTCTGTTTTTCCTTTTAATCTTAAATAAAAGTTAGAAGACTCTTCTTTGGCGCCAATGGCAGAAACCACTAAAAATTTTTTGTAATTCTTTGAAACACCTATCTTAGCTGCATCTACCGGTATATCAAAATCTATCTTTTTATACAAACTTTTATCGCCTCTCACTTTTTTTTGGGTGGTGCCAATACAAGAGAAAATCACATCTCCTTCACCAAATTTATTCGAATAGTCATCTATGTCATCGAAGTTCACAATTTCCTGCTGGAGTTTTGGATGAGCTATATCTACATTTCTCCTTACAAGTATTCTGACAGTTTTAAAATCCTTATCCTTTAGCAGTTCCTGCAATAGCAAATTGCCGGTTAAGCCGGTGGCGCCTAAAACTACTGCGGTTAATTCATTCATATTTTGGTATTTTGCTGCTAATTATTATTTATGCAAGTTCATCAAAATTATTCACTGAAAAAATACAACACTTTTAGCATTGATGCAAGTGCAAAATTTTTTGCAACATTTTCATCAGCAGATATCCTGGAAGATTTACTTGAAAGCAATAAAGATATCCCGAAAAAAATGATTCTCGGCGGCGGAAGCAATGTGCTGTTTACAAAAGATTATGAAGGCTTGGTTTTGAAAAATGAAATAACCGGAATTCAAATCATTTCTGAAGATGATGAATTCGTCTTTATTAAAGCTGGCGCCGGCGAGGTCTGGCACCAGTTTGTGCTGTACTGTATAAAAAACAATTTTGGCGGCGTTGAAAACTTATCACTCATTCCAGGGAACGTAGGCGCTTCACCGATGCAGAATATCGGTGCTTATGGTGCGGAAATAAAAGATGTTTTTTATGAGCTGGAAGCATTGCATCTCGAAGAAAAAATTACTCAAAAATTTTCGGCAACTGATTGTGAGTTTGGCTATCGCGAAAGTATTTTTAAGAAGAAATATAAAGATCAGTTTGCAATTTTAAATGTTACCTGCAGGCTCAGGAGAAATCCCGAATTCAATATTTCTTATGGCGCTATCGAAGACGAATTGATAAAAATGAACATCCAGGATTTATCTGTGAAAGCCATCTCTGACGCGGTGATCCGCATCCGGACTTCCAAATTGCCGGATCCAAAAGAAATTGGAAATGCGGGGAGCTTTTTTAAAAACCCCGTTATAAGTAATCTTGAATTCCAGGAATTTAAAATTTTATCGCCCGAAAAAGTTCCCCATTATAAAACAGATACCGATCATATAAAAGTTCCGGCTGGCTGGCTCATAGAGCAATGCGGCTGGAAAGGTTTCAGAAAAGGAGATGCAGGCTGCTATGATAAACAGGCGCTGGTTTTGGTAAATTATGGAAATGCAACAGGAAAAGAAATCTATAACTTAAGCGAGGAAATAAAAATTTCGGTAAAACAAAAATTCGGTATCGAGCTGGAAAGGGAAGTAAATATTTTTTAAAAATATTGCTTTTATCAGCTGCTTATTTCTGCACCTGAATTTTAAAAGATTTCATACTGTTAACCCCGCACAATCACGAATCATTCTCCCGACAACTATATTTTTAGTTAGTGCTTTATTATTTTTCTTATCTTTAAAGTCTAAAAACTATAACATGCATACAAGAAATATTCTTACGATGGCATTTCTGTTTTGTGCGTTGCAAACTTTCGCACAAAATAATTTCACCTATTCGCCAGAAAAACCACACGCAGGCGATGTAATCACCATAAATTATTCCGACAGTAAAACACGCCCTGCAGCAACTTCTCCGAATGAAAAATCCTCCTTAACCGCAATTGTTTATAAGCTTGGCAGCAAAGGACAAACAGCTGATGACCTGTCACTGAAGAAAACGGGTGATACTTATACCGCTACAGTTAAAACCGACACCTCAGAAAATTTTGTATTTTTTAGTTTTTCTGTAGATAAAAATTTTGATAATAATTCCAATAATGGTTATTGGATTCAGTTGTATGACGGTGGACAATTGAAAAAAGGTGCAAATCTGAGTCTCTCACATTATTATATTGGTCAGGGCCAAAAAACAGGAGTTGAACCAAATGATGATAAGGCATTAAATTTTATGGAAGATGAATTTAAAAGAGATCCTGAAGCAAAAAAAACAAACCTCATTCCTTATACGCGCTTGTACATGCAGGTGAATAAAGAAAATGGGACTGAATTAATTCAGAAAGAAATTGAATCTGAATTAAAAACCGGGCTTGAAGATGAAAACGATTATTCAACTTTACAAAATCTGTATGCGCTTGCCAAACTACCCGAACAATCAAAATGGATCAGTGATTTAAAAAAAGAAAAATTCCCAAATGGTAAATGGAAAATAAACGAAACCATCAACGACTTTTTGAAAGAAAAAGATCTTGCAAAAAAGGAAGCGATGTATGATGACATTTCCTCAAAGATTAAAACGAATGATGACTGGAAATCCCTTGAACCTTCGATGTCTTATTTCCAAAGCGCACTTATCAACGCTTATTACCAAAACAGGGATTATAAAGGAATGGAGGCTGCCATAAAAAAATATGATGTTAAAGGAAGCCAGTTGGCCAGTTTTTATAATAATGCTGCATGGGAAATTCAAGGAACAGACAAGGATTTAGACCAGGCTGAAAAAATGTCGGCAACGGCTGTTGACATTTCAAAAAGAGAATGGAAAAATCCCACAGAAAAAAAACCGGATTATCTTCCGGCTTCGCAATGGGAAAAATCCCGTGCCAGCAGCTATGGCATGTATGCAGATACTTATGCTATGATCCAGTATAAATTGGGCAATTATAAAAAAGGATTTACCTACACAGAAGAATCCGCGATAAAAATAGCTAAAGGTGAGAGTGCTGACGAGAATAATACCTATGCCTTGCTCGCAGAAAAAGTATTATCTCCTAAAAAATATGTGCCGCAGTTAGAAAAATTTGTAAAAGATGGCAAATCAACTTCGGAAATCAAAGAGATTTTGAAACGCGCTTATGTAAAGAAACATAAGTCAGACAAGGGATACGACGATTACTTGGTAGCACTTGAAAAAGACAGTTACATGAAAATGATGGCAGATTTGAAAAAAGGCATGCTGGATGAAAGTTCACCCGCTTTCACATTGGTTGATCTTAAAGGCAATAAAATAAACATTGCTGATTTGAAAAACAAAGTGGTAGTGGTTGACTTTTGGGCTACCTGGTGTGGCCCATGCAAAGCCTCGTTTCCCGGCATGCAAAAGATGGTGACGAAATATAAAGATGATCCTAATGTAAAATTTGTATTTGTCGATACCTGGGAAACCGTTGATCAAAAAGAAAAAAATGCCGCTGACTTTATCGCCTCCAAGAAATATGATTTTCATGTGTTAATGGATAACGACAGCAAAGTGGTGGAACAATTCAAAGTGTCAGGAATCCCAACCAAATTCGTAATCGACAAAAATGGAATTATCCGTTTTAAAGCGATTGGATTCAGTGGAAGTGATGATAAATTAGTAAGCGAACTTACCGCCATGATTGATATGGCTAAGACCATGTAAGAATAAGTAAGAACATACATACTACCCCGCAAAAGTTCAAAAATGAAGTTTTCCTGTTCAGGAAGCAGGATAAATAAAAAACAATTTTTACGCCCATGCAACGTTTTGCAACTGCGCATTGTCATATACGAAATTGCTTTTATGAAAAAATTTACGCTGTTAGGTTTCGCACTATGTTTATTCTCAACCGCTCTATTTGCGCAGGATAAAATATATAAAAAGAAAGGCCCTGTTATTAACGCCAAAGTAATTGAAATAGGCGTGGATGAAATTAAATATAAATTGACCGATGATCCTGATGGCCCAATCTATGTGGTGGACAAATCCACATTAAAGGAAATTGTATATGCTGACGGAAGAACGGAAAAATTTGAGGTTAGCTATAAAGACCCCGAAAACTATGAAGGCCAGCTGACAAAGGCTATAAAATTAAATTTCCTTTCGCCTCTGTTCGGCTATACGGAGTTTGGGTTTGAAAAATCAATTTCGCCTCTAAAAAGTTACGAAATTGAGTTTGGGATTATAGGGGCGGGTACAAATAAAGTTTCTGAAACATATTATTACAACGGATCTAATCTTACCTATAAAAGAAATGCTTTCGGCTTTTTTGCAGATGCGGGTTATAAATTTAAAAAATTGCCTACTTTTTTTAACCGTGGCATGCGAATGACGCACATTATGCAAGGAGGCTATATAAAGCCGACTTTTACCATCGGATACTATAGCGATGAT
Organism: Chitinophagaceae bacterium; assembly: GCA_023251335.1. GTDB lineage: Bacteria > Bacteroidota > Bacteroidia > Chitinophagales > Chitinophagaceae > Ginsengibacter. The sequence goes on from JAHEZA010000296.1 coordinate 4,295, forward strand.
GCGCTTAATAACAAAGATTATACAAATCCTTACATTGAAAGACGG
>JAHEZA010000297.1 GCA_023251335.1 Chitinophagaceae bacterium
GTAAGTAGGATATCCAGGATTCGGAATCAGTACAATATCGCCTTCATTAATATACGTCATACAAATGTGCATGATGCCTTCTTTACTCCCAATTAACGGAAGAATTTCACTATCAGGATTTAGTTCAACATGATACCATTTCTTGTACCATTTTGAAACCGCATTTCTAAGAACCGGGCTTCCTTTATAATTCTGATAACCATGTTGATTGGGTTTTGCAGCTTCTTCAGCCAATGTGCGGATCACGTCAGGATGTGGGGGAAGATCGGGGCTACCGATTCCAAGATTGATCACATTCTTTCCTGCTTTATTCATCTCATCAATCTGCCTGAGTTTGGTTGAAAAATAATATTCCTCAATGCCGCCAAGACGGTCCGCTACACCTCCAATTTTTTTAAAAGAAGGATTGAAAGAAATACCATGTTCAATTTTCTTTTCCATTATTTTTCAATTTCGCTTTTATTAACCACGGTTTGAGGCCATGATCTCGGCGTTTTCCCATTTCTATATACACCATATACCTTAACTGCCGCCGTAAAAGGTTTTATGCTTTCCAAAACATGATCCAGGTGTTGAATATCCGTAAACTCACAATCGGCATGGAAAGCATATTTCCAGTCGCTGCCGGGGATAGGCATGGATTGCAATTTGCTCAGGTTGATATCGCCGTCAGAAATCTTAGCAAGCACTTTCGCCAGGCTACCTTTTGAATGGTCTGTTTCGAAAATGATCGAAGCTTTATTTGCATCTTCAACTTCCCGGGCTAAATCCGCGTTTTGCAAAGCCCAAAATCTTGTGTAATTATTTTTTTGCGTATGAATATTAGGAGCAATCATATTTAAATGAAAAAGTTCGGCAGCAAGTTCACCCGCTATCGCGGCAATGTGTTTGCTTTTATGTTCGTGAACATGCCGGGCGCTAAGCGCGGTATCTTCCGTTTCAATAAGTTTCCAGTTATATTTTTCCAGGAAATCAGCACATTGCAACAACGCCATCGGGTGAGAATGTACTTCGCGAATATCATCAAGACACACACCAGGGTTCACCAAAAGGTTCTGATCTATCTGGAGATAAATTTCACCGATAATTTTCAAATTACTCTTTAAAAGCAAATTGTAATTTGGCAAAATACTTCCTGCTATAGAATTTTCGATAGCCATCAAGCCACCATCGCTGCTGTTTTTATCATCTGCAATTTTTACTACGTCCCGAAAATTCGAGCAGCAAATAACTTCCACCCCATTTCCAAAAAATTTACGGGCAGCAGCCTGGTGAAAGCTACCCTCAAACCCCTGTATGGCTATTTTTCTGTTCATTTTTAAAATAAGAATCCCGGCTTTGTGAGCCGGGATTCTTTTATCGTTATCTGTTTATTTCAGTTTTAACAAAGGCATCCCGGGCTATTTCTAAAATAGTAGCTAAAATAAAAAAAGCCAGTATATGCATTTGTAATTTTCATTGCTGCGCAAAAATAAGTTAGAATTTGAAATCCGCAAATTTATTTTTTATTTGCCGAAAAAAAATTTTGGTGAATGATTGTTTTGATGAAAGAATTCTAATGGAATAACAGATACGAAAGATATTATAAAACAGGAAGCTAAAGAATTTGTTGCTTTACTGTATGACCGTAACTTTCTACGCCGGTTCATCCATTTCTTCAATCCATCTTTATGCATAAGGATCTTTATAAAAAAATCAAAGCAGTTATGGCGAAGATTCCACCAGTTTCAAACCTTAGATGCATCTTTATGAAATCTTTTTAATCAGGGCTGGCTTCGCCGGATCATGAATGTCATATAAAATAATACCTTCTTCATCATTGCAGATCAAAATGCCATTGTAAGGGATTACATCAAGATATTTTCCATCGGCCTGCGTAGAAATCAAGGTGGGCGAATACGGGTCTTTTACATTAAACACTTTCATTCCTGCACTGCCACAGCACACGTATAAAATACTGTCCTGGATACCAAGGCCCATTGGATCTGGCAAAGGAATCGTCTTTTTTAATACCGGATGGTTAATGTCGGCAATATCATGAATATATAATCCGGCCTCTGCAGGACCGCAGCCACTGCTACTTTTTAAAGTAACAAAGGCAACAGAATCATTCACAACTACCGGGTCACAACTTCTGGCATGTTTTGCTTCTCCAATCAGGCTTGGAGAAGAAGCAGTATCTATCGAATAAATATACAAGCCGGTGCGCGTACCCAGGAATAAATAATTGCCATAAGGATAAATCGTTTCTATATCATAATTGAGGTCTGAAGTATGCACCTGTCGCGGCTTTGCAGGATCACTTAAAGAATAAACGTTTAAAAAATGATTGCTTACAACATACAAATAGTTTTTTGCGATAGTAAAACGGGTGATTGAACCCCCTTTTCCCGTTTGGGCCGCCCCATTGTTACTGACGCTGTTTTTCTCACATGCGCATAAAAAAATGATCGGTGAGAAGAAGAGAAGCATTTTTGAAAGTATAGAGATTTTCATTCTGATAATTATTAAGCTGAATTAATTTTTATAACAACCCTGTGGAATGGAATCTTTTACCCATCCAACGACAACGCTGTCGGTTCTAAATGCGTTACATTCGTAATAACCGCTTTCCTCCGGCTCGAACATTGGATAACTGATCCACATATCCGGGAAAGCGTTCGGAATTGTATTCACAATTTTCATATTTACGGGATCGGAAATGTCAATCGTAACGAGGTCTGTATAACTGTTGGTATATAAATAAGAACCGCGAATGGAAACCTGTTCACAACCATTTATGGTGATGAAACCAATACGATGGGCGTCCGAAGGAACCGAATTATCAATCACATGAATGCCACGGCCTACATCTACCTGGAAGATCGTGTTTTTGAAAACATAAATATTTCCGGCATTGATCAAAGAATGTTTTACCGGATCGTACAGAATCTTTTTTGCAGCATCAACTGCAGCAAAAACCGGTTTGTTTCCCCAAACTTTTGGCACCGGCCCATAATCGGGATGAATATTAATTTTCCAACAGGAACTTATAAGTATCATCAAAAAAATAAAAGACAGATATTTCATACAATTTATTTTAAAAAAGAATCCGGTCAATGCTTTCTCTGATTTCAATGCAAAAGGCAACAGAAGAGGGCCAATTCCTGAATATTTTATTTTCATCTTGCTATTTTTAGCTATGACAACCGGATTGATTAAAACGTTGCATAACCTCGCCATATTTTTTCCGCGGCAGTGTGTCCCTACGGGTGGGAGAAAACTCAAATACCAGCTTGTTTATTTTTCATCGGTGTTCTTCGAATTGCATTTTGAGTGTTTTTGGATTACTACCGATTGTCTGAACTAAGTATATCCATGTGTCTGAACTAAGATTTTCAGGATTAAAAGATTGTAAGATTTGCCCATCTTATCATCCTTCAATCTTAGAAATCTTAGTTCAGACAATGATTTTTCATTCCTGCTTTTTCACATAGCTTGCATTATCAGGGTGTTTGGTATTGTAAGTTCTTTTGAATTCTAACTTCTTACTTCCAAAATTCAGCAGTAAGCCAACGGGTAAATTGTAGGCTTCCAAATAATTAACAGCCTGAGCTAAATTAGTATCGTCTAAATGCGCAACTGCTTTTAACTCGGTCATGATTTTATCTTCAACAAAAAAATCAACTCTCCTGGTGCCGATATTAATTCCTTCATAAAAAACAGACATCTCAAGTTCCCTTGCAAATCTCAATGCCTGCTTTTCCATTTCTATTGCCATTGCCCTTTGATAAATTACTTCCTGAAAACCACATCCCAAAGCAGAATGAACCTTCATGGCACATCCGATTATCTTTCGCGTTAGTTCTTCGTATTGCATTTTGATTGGTTTTATTTTTACTAATTTATCCACCTGTCTGAACTAAGATTTTCAGGATTAAAAGATGGTAAGATTGGCATCGAATCATCATTCTCTTGTCTGAACTATGATCCGCAGGATTACATGATTGTAGGATTTTGCTATCCTATCATCCTTCAATCTTATAAATCTTAGTTCAGACACCCTCCACAATCCCCCTTTCCTCCTCATTCAATCCATACAACTCAAAAACCAGTTGATTGATTTTATCATCTGTATATTTTATTCTTGCTTCTAATTGATTGAATGGGATTTCAGACCTGTAAAGGGTTTTAAAACTATTCTAGTCTGTTTTTGCTTTTTCCCATTTATTCTACCCTGATGTATAAAGCGCCACTCCCGTCATATGCATCCATTGATAAGCTAAGAGAATCATGAGAGACATTTACAAAAGTTCGAACAGAATTATCTTCATGATTGTAAATAATTCTGTATC
>JAHEZA010000298.1 GCA_023251335.1 Chitinophagaceae bacterium
TCTCAACATTAAAAACTTCTCTTCCATCCATCAATAAATTATTGGACTGTTATCCATCAGTTTTGGTTACGTCCGGGGTAATTTTATTTTCTTGCAACAAAAAAGAAATCTTTCTTTTTTGTTGCTTTACTATGCCTGTTAATCGCTTATCACTTTCTGGATATTTGACTAGCTTTTTTTATCACAAATCAAATACCAATCGTCAAATACCGTTAAGAAGTAGTTATTCGGAATTTGATTAATTTTCCGCCTTTAACTGCAAAATGAGATTTCCTGATTTAAAAAATAAAATAACCGAAATCAAATCGGACGCCGGCACTTCATGCCTGCTCCATCTTCTCATTTGCATTCTATTTTCTGCGAATACTCACGCACAATCCTGCACTACATCTCAGTTCGTAAAAAGTTACGAGTCAGAAGGCACTGGAATTGGTTATTTTTTGGGGCGTCTTAATTCCGCGAAACTTTATTTCGGCGGATCAAAGAACAACCACCTCGTATTGCATACAACCGATAAGAATGGAAGCCCTACTTGGGATAAGCAATACCAATGTCCGGAAATTACGGGTTATGCAAGTTTCGCTTTTGCGTGTATGGATAGTAGTGGAAATTATTTCGTTAGCACAGATGGTACCGGCATTGGATTATTGGATGCCGGTGGCAATATATTAACTTCAAAATTGATGAATAATATGTATCCCGGGATGTATTGCATTAGTATTGGTGTGCTTCAGGATAATAAAAAAGTGTTGCTTTTACGGGATCAGATGTCATATGGCAGCAGCAATGGTTACGCTGTAATTTGTTTGTCTGCTGATCTTTCTACCATTGTATGGACCAGGTATTTCTCCCATTACGACTGTTCTTTTTTTACGATGGATGTATTGAACAATAAGGTCTTTGTTCCTGGCGCTGTTGACCAGGTTGGTACGCTACTTTGCTTTGATGGAGCAAGCGGAAATCTGTTAAGCAGCAATTCATATAACAATGGATATAACCGTACTTTCTTTGATAAAATATTTAAATATAATGGCGGTTATATTGTTCTTGGAAGAAGATGGGTTTCTATTGACAGGCCTTATACACTTATCATGCGTTTGGATGACAACCTGGATGTTATCAACTCTTACCTGCTGAATGAAGTTTGGCAAAATGCGGTGCCTACCTTGGCAGTGGAATCGGATGGAAGCTATCATTGCGCCTGGGGAGACGAGACAAGTGCAGGGAGTTACGCCTTTTTCATGAGTAAAAACGACGAGACGATGTGGAGTATTTTTAATGGCTCCATAAAATACAGACCTAAAGTTTATCTTAATACTCCGGAAGGATTGACCCTGCTAAGTTTTGGATTCCAGGTAAGCGGGGGCCCAAGTCCTAACGCGAGTCTGTTGTTGTCGAGAACCGATTGGGAGGGAAAATTATTAAACTGCCCTCCTACTGATTTTCCGTTAACTACTTCAAGTGTTAACTATACAAAGAGTGTTTCTTCGATGATGCCGATAGACACTTCTTACATCACGATGATGCCAACTCCTATGCTTGTTTCGGATGATACGTATAATTTGATTGAGGTTTGCAAAAATGTAAGTACCTGCGATACCGTTTCGATTATTGGCAATACCGACCTGTGCAATGTGACTACCGCGCCATTTATTGCAAGGAGAAATAAAGAATGCGCTGACCCGGTTATATGGACGATTGACAATGATTCCGCCATTCAAACTAAATTGAATGACAGTACGCTTTCTATACAATTTCCGGGGCCTGGTAGTTATACACTTAGTGCCACTTTATCAGGGTGCAAATTATTGAGCGATACGGTGCAGATTCACATTAGATCATCCGGGAACGTTCTTGACCTGGGCCCCGACACAACTATCTGCCCCGGCAACACTATATTGTTAAATGCCCGAAAAGGTTTTGCATCCTATCTATGGCAAAACGGAGCGACAGACTCCATTTTCAAGGTAACGCAGCCGGGTAAATATTTTGTAACCACTATTGACGGATGTGGCGGTATGTTTAGTGATACCGTAATAGTCAGTCAGCATACGCCAATTCCTTTTGATGCAGGCCCTGACAGAGTCAAGTGTAACAATGATACGATTCAATTACATGCAACACCTGGATTTTTAAATTATGAATGGCTACCGGAATATTATCTCGATGCTACTGCTTCATCTGACGTGACAGCAAGCCCTTTGACTGATACTGTTTACACCGTCAAAGCGGAAAAAACGCCTGGATGTTTTGCTTATGATACAGTACACGTGAAAGTAAATCAATCTATGGTGATAGACCTTGGTGCAGATACCAGCTTATGTTTGGGAGATAGTGTAATTCTTAATACAGGCAATCATTTTTCATCTTATACGTGGAGCAATGGATCTGTTGCTTCTTTCATCGCCGTGAAGACAGCAGGCGCTTATTTCGTTGATGCGATTTCAGCGAACGGTTGCCATTCGTTTGATACGATGGCAGTAATAAAAGTATTTGCTAATCCTGTGGTAGCGCTGGATCATAATAATAACTTGTGCGTCGGTGATACCAGGTTATTGGATGCCGGAAATTTTATTTCCTATTTATGGAATAATGGCAGCACAGGAAAATCTTTATTAGTCAGTAAGCCGGGAACTTATTATGTGACCGTTACTGATGATAAGAATTGCAAAGCAAATGACACCACTTTTATTACCAATCTTCTTTCTAAGCCATCGGATTTTTTACCCACCGACACAGCTATATGTTCTTACGCAACTCTTGTATTAAATGCTAAGCCGGGGTTTGTAAATTATTTATGGAACAATAATGCAACTACTTCTTCTATCACGATTGATAAACAGGGTACTTACTGGCTGCAGGCTACGGATAATAATGGCTGCGTGGGCAAAGAGTTTGTTACTGTCTCATTAAAAGATTGTATGCAGGGGTTTTATGTACCAAACGCATTTACTCCAAATAATGACGGCAGGAACGATGTGTTTAAACCGATGATCTTTGGCAATGTGGTTCACTATTCATTTGTGATTTATAATCGTTTTGGGCAAAAGGTATTTGAAAGTACCGACTTAGCACGTGGATGGGATGGAAATTTTCATGGCACGAATTCGCCTGGAGATATTTTTGTATGGAGTTGCGTCTATCAATTCGCCGGAGAAAATGTGGAGAATAAGAAAGGTAGTGTGACTTTAGTTCGGTAGAAAAATGGGGATAACAGTTATTTGTTAGTGTATCGTGGTTTGTATTTGTTTGTCACTTTTTCTCTTGAAAGAGCGTTTATCACTTTTTCTCTTGGGGATTGTTTGTCACTTTTTCTATTGAAAGAGTGTTTGTTACTTTTTCTCTTGAAAGAAAAAGTAACTTCCGAATAGCGGGATGTTCTACAAAAAGTTATGCGCGGATTGTTGTTGTTTTTAAAGGTGCTTATGAGATCGCTTCGCTAAGTTCAAGGAAAACCCGATTGCTCCGCACGTTTTTCCTTACCTGCGCGCGGCGAAAGCCCGGGGATATATATTATACCTTTGTGCACATCTGCCTTGGGCGAAGTCAATTAGTGACAATGTGGTTATCATTTTAAAAGTGACAAGCAAAAGAAAAACAATGAATTTTTCTCCTGAGAAAAAAACTAATCAAAATGTTATACGCGGATTTGTTCAGCACTTATCCAACGCCTGCAAAATGTCATTCTTTATGTCTTCGATATTTTCAAGCCCAACAGATATCCTGATAAGCCCGGGTGTAATGCCAACGGCAACCTGCTCTTCCGGTGTCAACTTCGCGTGGGTGGTAGACGCAGGATGAGACGCTATGCTACGCGTATCGCCCAGGTTTGAAGTAAGTGTCAGCATTTGCAACGCGTCTAAGAATTTCACACCATTTTCAAGTCCGCCCTTCAGGTCAAACGTTACCAATCCTCCTCCTCTTTTCATTTGCTTTTTTGCCACAGCATACATTGGATGCGAAGGATGAAAAGGATATTTAATGCTGTTCAATTTAGGATGGCCATCCAATGCTTTTACCAATTCTTCTGCATTGTCGCAATGCCTTTGAATGCGCACATCAAGCGTTTCAAGGCTTTTGCTGAGCAGCCATGCGTTGAAAGGAGAAATAGCCGGGCCTGTATTTCGGCAGAATAAATATAACTCATGTATCAAATCTTTTTTTCCTACTACTACCCCACCCAACACGCGCCCCTGTCCATCAAGCCATTTGGTAGCTGAATGCAAAACAAGGTCTGCGCCATAATCTGCAGGCCTTTGCAAAATGGGTGTTGCAAAGCAATTGTCAACTACCAATATGACGTTGTGCTTTTTTGATAATTTGCCCAGCC
>JAHEZA010000299.1 GCA_023251335.1 Chitinophagaceae bacterium
TTTGAAATTTATTTCTGAAAGCAAGATCGCAAATAATTGATTTCATTTAATAGAAAATCTACAGACGGCAAATTGTGACCACTATATAGCACTCCAAAAATTATAAATGAGTTAGCGCGATTCGGCAAAAAGTCAGTTCCTTGTAGCTTTTACCGATTGAAATCCCTGCCTCTATATTTTAAGCCAGTTAAACTTATTAACTCTCAAAAGTAAAATCTCAATTAAATGTTGATTTACTGTACAGTTTTAAAACTATATGCTGCAACACTGTTCTTGTACTATTTTCAGATACTTTTTCCAGATTAATCCGCTGGTGAAGAGTGAATTTTTCAGGTTGAAATAAATATTTTAATAGTCGAAGAAAAACAGATCAGAATTCTTAAAAGAAGATTTAGTTTTAACTTTGAATCATAGTTAAAATAAAATTTTAGTTATGGCCACCGTTCAAATACGCTACATCGTTAACGACGTTGATAAAGCAATAAAATTTTACACAAAACTTTTAGGTTTCAAATTAGAGATGCATCCGGCTCATTCGTTTGCCATGCTTTCGTTACATGATCTTCGATTGGTATTAAGCGCACCAAATCCATCCGCCGGTGGCGGGCAGGCAATGCCTGATGGTACGGTACAAACGCCGGGAGGCTGGAACAGATTTGCAATTGAAGTAAAAGATATTTCGAAAAAAGTAGATTCACTACGAAAAGAAGGCGTGCATTTTCGAAATGATATTGTAACGGGCACAGGCGGTAAACAAATAATCGTAGAAGATCCATCCGGAAACCCGGTTGAACTTTTTGAACCCTTGTTAAGGGAAGCCCGTCTTGATCATTAAGTATTAACCACTTTCATAACGATTCAAAAAAAGCCAAATAATTAAAATGATTAAAAGCCACCAGATAAGCCTTAGACCAACTACCGTAAAAGACCTGGAGAAGTTCTTTCAATTTCAGTTAGACAAAGAAGGGATACATTTAGCAGCGTTCACTCCTAAGGATCCGACAGACAAGACTGCATACATAACCAAATATACAAAGCATTTGGAGGATCCAACAATAAAAACGAGGACCATAATGGTGGGAAAACAAATTGCGGGAAGTATAGCAAAATTTGTTATAGAAAGGGATGCAGAAATTACCTATTGGATTGACAAAAAGTTTTGGGGACAAGGTGTTGCTTCAGCAGCACTCAAGGATTTTTTGAGTATTGAAAATACAAGACCCATTTTTGGCCGTGTTGCATTTGATAATTTCGGTTCACAAAAAGTATTAGAGAAATGTGGCTTTGAAAAAATCGGCGCTGACAAGGGTTTCGCAAATGCAAGACAAATGGAAATAATAGAATTCATTTATAGGCTGTCGTAAAGCGTTGACGAACGGATTTTCACTTATACCGTCAAGTTTTGTGCTTCTCTTATTCAGAAGCAATGGAAACAGTAACAGGCATTTAATTATACGAAGAAGATAGAATTTCTTATGTATCAAATCACTGGAGTCTTTGCGTAACCATTTGATGAATAGTAAGGTTTACAAATTATAATTGATCTGTTATTCGATAAGTGCTCTTGTTGTATTTGTTTGCATCTCGCCCACCTGGTATTGTTTACACATCTTTATTCATTTTTATTCTTACAGAATCCATCGAATGCTTTAGATTTTCCTGTATCTTTTTCCATTGATCGCTATTGAAAAACTCCTGCGTTTTTTCTGCATTCTTCTGAATTTCTTTTTGCTGCTTTTTCCACTCATCACTGTTAAAATATGACTGTGCTTTTTCAGCGCTTTTCTGAATTTCCTTTTGCTGCTTTTTCCATTGATCGCTTTTAAAATAATCCTGCATCTTTTCTGCATTTTTTTGAATGTCCTTTTGCTGATTTTTCCATTCGTCACTGTTGAAATACTCCTGCGCTTTTCCAGCATTTTTTTCAATCTCTTGTTGCTGCTTCTTCCATTCGTCACTGTTGAAATACTGACCAATCGCTGCGGTGCTTTTTTGAATTGCCTCTAATTGATTTTGCCATTGTGCACTCTTAAAATAGTCGCCTATTTCTGCCGTACTTTTCTGAATTAACTTTTGTTGATTCTTCCAAGCATCACTTTCGAAATATTTTTTTATCACCTCAGTGCTTTTATTTATCGCGTCCATTTGTTTTTGAAAATCAGGGTTTTTAAAATAATTGGATGCATCAGGCACCGTGTCCACCATATATTTTCCCGGGTCAGTCTGCGGCAATGGAGGAGCGGGTGGCGGAGGCGGAGCTACTAGATTCGGTGCTGTCGGATGCATCGGCGGTAAAGGAGGCAGGGGCGGAAGCGGCGGTACAGATAAATTAGCTGCAACCGGAGGCACCGGCGCTGAAGGAGGAGATGGAGGCGGAATCATTTTCGGATGATTGGTGTCTTTGATCTCCTTTGCTTCGGATATTTGTTTAAAAAAAACAGGATTTGTTTTGTTTATTGGGGCTAAAGAAACACTTTTCAGATCTTTGCTATTGTTGCCCCGGTGCGAATTTTTATTTTCATTGGGCGTAAGCCAGGCGATAGAAACAGTGGCTGCGATCACGATGGTCAGCGCAATTAATTTTTGCTTGAGATTGATGCGTGTGTTTTTCATTTCCATAATATTTTTTATGCGGGTTAATAATGGGGAAGATTTACTGTTGGTACCCATTGCCAGGCGATGATTATTTTGGCCCGATTCTTCGAGCGTAAGCAACGCTTTGGCGTATTGATAACGATCTGATAATTGCAGTACCATTTCATCACAAGATATCTCCCGTTCGGCACGAATATTTTTTGATATCCAGTAAGCAAAAGGATTGAAGAATAAAAGAATGTCTAATACCGTTTGGAAAAGATTAAACAAATAATCATTGCGGCGAACGTGAGCCAATTCGTGTAACAAAACAGTTTCAATTTGCGATGGAGATAAATTATTTATAGCCGCCATGGGCAGTAAAATCATTGGCTTGAAAAATCCAATTACAACAGGTGATACCACATATTTGGAAATATAGGCATACACAGGTTTGCCGACTTCCATCTTAGTTGCTAATAACCATAATCGATCCATAAATACTGAATCCATCTCTGTAAGGCCTTCTGTTCTGAGTCGTATTGTTAAAAAATAGCTCCACATAAGTTTAATGAAGAAGCACACAACGGCAGCTAAATAAATAGCAGTTAGCCAGGGTAAATAATTGTCAAAAAGAGAAAGAGAAAAATCGCCGAAAGCATGTCCGGGATGATAAGGAACAGAAAACTGCGTTACCGAATTTTGTTTTGCGATTTCCCTAAACAATAATTCGCTTTGGCGTATTGATAATTGTTGTATGAAAGTTACAGCGGACCAAACTACAATACCAACGTAAGACAGGCATAACACAGCATACCTAAATTTTGCCGTTGTATTTGGAACAAATCTGAGGATAAGTTTTAGAAAAAAGAAAACGATGAAAGCCTGCCACAAGCTATACAATAAGGTGGTTCCGAACGCCTGCGCCATAGGTGAAAAAAGAAAACTGAATTGATTCATTGTTTAAAATTTAATTCTGATAATTTAATTTTTTTATTACATACTTCATGTTCCTCCAAACCCCTTCTATTTTTTTGAGGTGCTTTTCCTTTTTGGAGAAATCTCATTTCCCATTTCTTCCAGGTATTTTTTTATTTCTTCAATCTCTTCTTTTGAGGCCCGGTGATTGCCAAGTGCGTGCATGATCAATTTTGCAGGCGAACCTTTAAACATCCCGTTGATCATTTTGGTGACCACTTGCTTCTGCATAGATTCTTTTTTGACGGCAGCAGAATAAACATGAGACCTTGTTTCATCATTTCGATACAGTAAACCTTTATCATGCATAATCTGCATAAGTTTCAATGTGGTCGTATAGCCTGCTGATTTACTTTCAGATAACAGATCGTGGACTTCGCGTACGGTACTATCCCCTTTTTCCCATAGAATCTTTAAAATTTCCATTTCGCTTTCTGTGGGCTTTATCATTTCAGTTTCTTTCATCATTTATTTTTTACAACTACGAATTATTTCGTAATCAAATGTACGAATAGTTTCGTAACAGCAAAATATATTTTTTGTTTTTAAATAATATTAACAATTAAATTTCGGGGGATATAAAATGCAGTCAAAATTCCTGGCCGTTTTCTTTAAATCTTAATTGAAAAAATCATTGCTATGGAATAGTGTTGTTCTCCGCCCTGAAAAATTGGCTAAAACCAGATGGGCTGTATCTGTTCGACATTGTACTGGTGTAAATAAAAAACAGTCTTATTTATTTGTTTACTGCAAATATCGTAGGACCGGGAATACATT
>JAHEZA010000300.1 GCA_023251335.1 Chitinophagaceae bacterium
TGATCCTTCATTGATTGCCGGCGATGGGCTTCATCCATCTGCGAAGCAATATAATGAATGGGATCAATTGCTGGCATCGTTGATGATTAAAGAAATTAACTAGTGTTTTTTGATAAATAATAGCTGGGTAAACCTTTCTGTTACACATAGCAAAACCGGAACAGAAATTCTTCTTTTTTGTTTGTCTGCTGTTTATTCAGCACATTACCGCTCTAAAAAATCCTGGTAAGAAAACTGCATGTAAGCCTTACCGTATTTTATGTCACTAGTGTCATAACCCGGAGATATAAAAATCGGTTTCCTGGAAATGTTATCCATCGTTTCGGTTCCATTCGGCGTCACAAATCCAAAACCATCATTGAAAGAATAGAATGCAAATTGTTTTGCAGACGAGTCTAGCAGGTCTTTTCCCCATTTAAAATCTTTGGTGGGAAGATGAAGTTGATCAAGTACAGTAGTAACGATATCCGTTTGAGAACCTATGTTGTCTATCCGCCCTTTCATGGATAAGGCACCTCCTGAAAAAATTAAAGGAATACGAAATTTCGATGGCCTGTCGTTAGGATCGTATCCCGGTATCGGATGTCCGTGATCCGCCACAAAAACAATTAACGTATTTTTCCACAAAGCATCTTGTTTTAATCTGTTGATAAAATGCCCAATGACGCTATCGGTGTAATAGACCGAATTTTTAAAAAGTGTGGTTTCATCCTTTCCGGAAAAATGTGGTTTCATAGGCACATCATACGGCTCGTGGCTGCTAAGTGTAAACATCGCTGCGAAAAAAGGTTGTTTCTCCTTGTGGATATCATCATAAAATCTGTTGAATACGTACTGGTCGTGCACGCCCCACGAAGTGGTTCTTTCAGAAACAGGAAAATCATATTTGTCAACCAAACGCTCAATGCCAATGTTGATAAGATAGGACTTAATATTAGCGAATTCCAGTTCGCCGCCATAAGTATAGCTGGAACGATATCCAATTTTTTCAAGCGATTGATTGATGGAAGGAAGTTGTCGCGTTTTGGTCGGTGTTTTTATGATGGAAGTGATCGCCTGGTTGGGATAGCCACTCAATATAGCCATTTGTCCTTTTTCGCTTCGGTCACCGGCTGCATAGATATTGGTAAATAATAATCCATCTTCGGCAATCTTATCTAAGTTGGGCGTTACACCCGGCACACCTCCGAGGCATCCAACCCATTTTGCGGTATAGCTCTCCAGGATGATGAAAATAATATTGGGTTTCTCAACTGATAAAATAGAAGGAATTCTTTTAGGCCCGGTATCGTAAAGGCTTTTTACTAATTGTTTTGATTTTGCATTCGAAAAATAATCAAATGGATTATCGGGGCTGTGTAAATTTAAAAGAGAGTGGTTTATATTCCATGGCAAATTAATAGCTGCATGGTCAGCAAATATTTTTTCAGAAAAATACGCATCACTTACATTCATCGGAATTTTTTGAATACCGCCGCGGATGGGAACAATAAGGAATGCTAAGAGAAATAACGAAAAAAAAGAATCTGCAATGTGAAACTTCTTTTGCGGCCTGTCTATGAAAGGACTAAAATATTTTTTATACAAAAAAATATAAATAGCAATGAGCAAAACAAAAATAAGTAGTAATGAAAATACGGGTGCCGAAGAAATAGTGGCGCCCATTTCCTTAGGTGATTTAAAATATTGCAAAGGTGTAGCGTCCATTCGGTATCCCCAGGCCGTGTACAACCCAAGATCAGCAATAATTAAAAACGATATAATAACTATTATGGAATACGTATATATCCTGATTATTTTCTTCGCTGGGAATCTAAATGCAAATGATTGTACGAAAAATAATAGAAAAGGAATAAAACAAATATAACCTGCAGCCGAAGCGTCCATTCTCAATCCATAAAGAAATGTTTTAGAAATTTCTCCTGCCGTCAAGGTCTTTGTAAGATGAAAATGATAAAGTAAAAATGCCGCTCTTGCGATTACAAAGAATACAATCCAATAAAGAAAATAATAAAGATATCCTTTGTACTTTTTCACTTTGCGAAAATAATAAATTAATAAAGCAAGGGAATTGTAAAAGTTAATTCACGGATAAATAAGAATCATTTGTTTTTATTGATTTACTGTAGTGCTGCTAACTCTGTTTTATTTTCATTTTTATACAACAACCGCAGCACGCTTGGAAGCACAATCAACAGCAATGGAAGCGCAATGATAAAACCACCTATTACGGCAATTGCGAGCGGCTGATGAAGTTGTGCACCGGCGCCGATTCCCAGGGCCAGCGGCATCAATGCGATGATGGCGCCGAGGGCGGTCATTAGTTTGGGCCGAAGGCGGGTAGAGATGGCATATACCACCGATTCATCCACACTTTTATCGTGCAGTGTTTCTTTGAATTGAAGAAAAGTAAAGATGGAATTTTCACCAATAATTCCCACGATCATGATCAGACCGGTATAGCTTCCCACATTCAAAGGGGTGTTGGTGACAAACAGTGCGAGATAGCTTCCTGCGATTCCCAAAACTGCAATAAATAAAATCGCCAAAGCAACTTTTACATCTCTGAACAAAAATAATATCACACCAAACACAAGAACGCTTGATGCAATTAGTATCATCAATAATTCTGAAAATGATTTTTGTTGTTGCGCATAGTCGCCGCCGTATTCAATGCTATAGCCGCGCGGAAGGCTTATTCGTTTATTGATTTCAGTTTTAATGTCTTTAATGATACTTCCCAAATCCCGGTTTTCCAGTCGTGCTGATACTATTCCCATCATCTGAAGATTTTCTCTTTGAATTTCTGCTGATCCATTGTTGAGATCAATAGTAGCAAGGTCTGTTAACGATTTTAGTTGTCCATTCGGTAAAAATATTTTAAGGCTTTTTAATTCGTTAAGGCTTTTGTATCTGCTGCCCGGATAAATGAGCCTGATTGGATATTCACGGTTATTCTCAAAAATATTTCCGGCCACATTGCCTTCTAATGCGGTTTGTACCTGTAATTGAAGGTTGGACGGGCTAATACCATATTGCGCTATTTTGATGAAATCAGGACGTATTGTTAAAGACGGCCCGGCAACTATAATTCCATCAGATACATCTGCGGTTCCTTTTACATTTCCTACAATTGAACTTACTTGTTTGGAAAGCTGGTGAAGCTCTTGTTCATCATTGCCAAAAATCTTTATTTCTATCGGTTGAACAGAGGTTATTAAATCACCCAGCATATCTCCTATCACCTGTCCAAAATCAACACGTAATTCTGGTTGCGAAGATTCAATACGTTTGCGGATGTCTTCTATTACCTGGTCGGTATTTTTATTTCTTTTTGTTTTTAATTGAATTAAATAATCGCCCGTATTTGGTTCTGTAATAAAGAATCCCATCTGCGTTCCGATGCGGCGCGAATAGGCGCTCACTTCCGGCGTGGAAGTGATTATTTTATCGACCGCGTTTAATTCCCTGTTAGTCTCTTCTAATGAAGTTCCTGGAATAGAAGTATAGTCGAGCACGATACTTCCTTCGTCCATCTCCGGAAGGAAACCGGTTTGCAAACGTGGGAGAATTAATACAATTGCCGCAATCAAACCGGCAACAAAAAGAAAACTGATCCACGGACGCAGAATAAACCATTTTACCCAACCCTGGCGATGTACATTTTCATTTGTCATCCTGAGCTTGATAAAGGATTTTTTCTCTTTTGAAAAAATAAGATACACTACAGGCAAACAAATCCATGTAACGAAAAAGGAACACACCAACGTAATAATCATCGTGTTGGTTAACACGTTGAAATAGGCCCCTGCAACGCCACTCATCAAAATAAAAGGAATGAAAATAACGATGGTGCTAATTGAAGACCCTACCATTGCCGGAAACAAATAATGAATGGCATTTTGAACAATGTGCCGGTACTCGTCGCTTGGATTTTCTTCGTGCGTTCGATGAATCTGCTCTACTACCACGATGGCGTCGTCAATTATCAATCCGATAGAAGCCGCAATGGCACCGAGCGTCATAATATTTAAAGAATAGCCCACCACATATAATACAATCAAGGTAAGGCCAAGCGTAACAGGAATGGTAATTAAAATCGCAGCGCTGGCTTTGAAAGACCGAAGAAAAATAATAGCAACAATAATTGCAAGAATGAGGCCTATCCACAAACTGTCTGTGACACTTTTTACAACGGTTTGCACAAAATCCGACTGAATGTAATATGGCTTTATCTGTACATCTTTTGGGAGGATATTTTTTAGTTGGGCAATTTTAACTTTCATCTGTGATGAGACATCTATGAGATTGCTGTTGGGCTGTT
>JAHEZA010000301.1 GCA_023251335.1 Chitinophagaceae bacterium
GAAGGTTTGGCTACGCCTATATTTAATTCCTGAAAACATTGGCGGCTATCGGCGGAAATAATTTGTGTTTCATATGTAAGAGCAAGGTCTATTCCGTAAGAAGTTTTACCAACAGCCGTAGGCCCGGAAACAATGATGCAGGTTTTTTTGTTCATGTCTATTGCAGTAAGCTTATGCAGAGCCGTGCAAATTTATTTTCAAATATCAGATGTATTTTCATCCAACTCTTCTTCACTTTCAGTCTCTTCACTCTCCTCGCCTTCTTCACCATAACCATCGGCTAACACCTCTGTATTCAAATCATATTTTTCTTCTATTTCAGCGAGTTTTTCGCTAATCAGCCCCCTCGTGCCGTATTGGCTCGGAGCAATTCCTTCGCTACGAACGCACGCAGGATATACAACCGTAATATCTTCTATTTTATTTACATTAATCAATTCAAGAAGAAATGTCCAGTTTTTATGAAAGTCATATACATAAACAAATTTTTGATTCGGATCGTGGATCTCAGCCCCCAATAGCGTGTCGGCCATGATCAGCGGTTCGGCTTTATAAACTTTGTCGTATTTCTCAAGAGAAATTTCTTTTCCACGCTGCCAGTTATCATTGCTTCTGAAAAACGTAGCATGGTGTTTATTATCAAAGTCAAAACTTTTTAGAATAGCTTGATGAAGTTCCAAAAAACTCTGCGTATGCTTAATAGCCAGATCGCGATAAACACTGTCATCGTCTTCCCAATAAATTCTAAATTTTAATACTGCCATATTACGAAATTACGGCTAAGTTTTTAAAGTAGAATATTTGAAGGGTGTATTTCAAATTTTCGCAAGGTTGCCAACCTTCAATTAGTTCATTTAGATTGAAAGATTAAAACTGAAGGTTGGCAACCTTTAATCCAGGCGAAAATTTGAAATGCGCCCATATTTGAAGGAAACATTTAAAAACAGCTATTGATTTCGGAGCTTAATTTAAAGGGCGTGGCCAACGATTATGATTGAATAATAAAAAACTTGCGGGAGTTTGTTTTACAGAGTTTGTCGGTGCCGCCAGGCGGAGATCCATAGCTTTCACCCCTTGCAATTAAAAAAACAGTTCAAATGATTTGGAGAAAATAAATCAGATTATCCGGAGTATCCATACATCCGTTGCACTTCCTTTACTATGCTTTCAATTTCCGCATCTTGCCCCTTAGCATCATAAGGTTGTTTCAAGTCGCTTCCAAACACAAAAGCAACCGTTTGCCAAACCCTGGCTGAAACGCCACCTTTTAGCTCTTTTATTATGTCGTAACAATTGACACCCGCTGTTTCGCGGTTTATTAATTTCATCAGCACTTTTCCCTGATAAACCGATAGGTTTTTTAAGGGGTCTGTGAATTCTTTCTTCAATTCTTTCTCGCGGGTGTTGATGTATTTATTCACAGCGATTTTATTGGGATTACTTGCAATATGCCTTTCTATGTCATTGAAAACAAAACCAGCACGTCTTGCATATGGATACGTAACATACACAGCGTTTCGAAGCCGTGTCCATGCTTCCCGCGCAGCCGCATTCCGTTTGGTCCATACGTATACGCCTGCTAATATTTTCGCTTCTATGGTATCTCCTTCATACACAACTGCCGAACAAATAAGGGTATCATTTTTTCCAAAACGTGATGATCCGGAATAAGATTGATCCTGTGATGCCTGTTGGGAATGGGCGTTGAAGCTGGTGCAACATAACACCAGGGCAAACAGAAAATTAGATGGCAATATGTTTAACCGGATTCGCATTGCTCCTGTAAAATTATTAATTAAGCAGTTATAATCAAAAGTTCTTTTGTAAAGATTTTATCAAAAAAATAGCTTTCCTTTTCTAAAATAGCCTTTTCTTTTTCAATACCTATGGAATAAACGCTTTGGATTATTTTAGCTATTCGCGAGCAGGAACATATAAAAAAGAAAAATCAATACTACTCCAACAGACAGCCACGAGGCCCATTTAGCTGCTTTGACCCGGCTTACCAGGGATACAACAAAACCGCAGGACATGATGACCAGTCCAAGCCAGACCAAATTGATATAGGGGAAATAGTAAGCTTTCAGCGTTATAAATTCGGTTAGTGAATCCGTTTGTTTTGAGTTAATCTTAAATTTATTATTGCCGGTAATTCCCGAAAAATTCAGGTAAAGATTTTGTGCAGCCACTGTATCGTCTATAAAATCTATATGTTGATCATGTATCGTGAGTGCGGGGTAGGCTTTGTAACTAACTCCATCCTTTCCATGAACAGTAATATCGGCAACCAGAGCAGTGTCTGTGGGCAAAAAATGAAATCTTTCGTTGTTAGGATTTTTTTCGATCCCATTTAACACAAAAAAACTTTTGTTTAAAAATACGGAGTCTCCAATGGCTACTTCATGTAGTTTAAAAGAAGTAGTATCATTTTTTGTATCCGGAACTGAAATAGTAGAGATATAAGTGAATATATCATGAGTTAAATAATGCTTCGTGCCGGGATTTGAAGTAAGATTATTATCTTTCATCCGATAGGCATCCGGCGACAAAACAAAATTTTCATCCACTTTTCCTGTAGCGCTGTCTATTTTTTGAAAATGAAGATTATAAAATGTTCGGTCTTTTTCATTTGATGCGGAGTCATTCACGTAGGTCACTATATATTTTCCCATGGCTGTAGGCACATCCTTCAGCAATGTCAGATTTTCCATCGGATTTTCAGTACCTCTTCCTGTTGGGTCCTTATCAAACGGAATAAATAGACCCGTTTTACTATTGTCACTTATCACTTTTCTATTTCCTGAAGCAATCAACATGCCGCCGATCATAAGCGCGAAACCAAGGTGTGCAATGGCAGCCCCACCCGCTTTCAGATTCCATTTCAGCACTGATTTAAGATACGTTGCGTTGGCGGTTACAGAAAATATAGCAGCAAATAAAGCGAGGTAAATGGCACCTAAAAATCCTGGACCTTTTTTAGAGTATTCTATTGGGTAAAAAATAGCAAGCAGTACTGACGCGGCTATCGCAATGCCCAGTGGCCAGGCCAGTTTTTGAACCAGGTATTTTTTCCCTGTATTTTTATATTTAAGAAATTGTGACATGCCAGTTAGCAAGCCAACGATAACCGCAACCAGCACCAATACTTTGTTATACGCAAATTCCCTGTCCTGGGGATCGGCATAGTGGGTTCCGAAAATTTTATTATAAACCGGCAAAGAAGTAATGGAAATAATGAATAATGCAGAAAGAAAGAGAATCAGCGAACCTATAAACATCCAGAACTCCCGCGACGACATGTCCTCTTCCTTTTGAATCGTCGGTATGTTTTTATAATTTTTGAAAAATAAAAAGAAAACAGGCAGCGTAATAGCCAATACATAAATTCCGATCAATATATTCATCGACATGCCGGCCTCCGTAAAAGAATGTACTGACGTGTCGCCCAAAACTCCGGTGCGTGTTAAAAAAGTAGAATAGAGAACAAACAAATAAGCAAGAATTACAAACAGGTAAGAAGCCCGTAACGCATTTTTAGTAGCATTGAAAATCGCCATGCAATGGAGGCCTGCTACCAGTATCAGCCAGGGAACCAATACAGCATTTTCTACAGGGTCCCATGCCCAGTAACCTCCGAATGAGAGAGACTCATAAGCCCATTTTCCACCCATCATAATGCCGGTTCCTAATACACAGCCACTAAATAAAGCCCAGGGAAGCGCTGCTTTTACCCATCCTCCCCAATCTTTTGTAATTAAAGAAGAATAAGCAAATGCTATTGGCACCACCGTGCTCGCAAAGCCCAAAAATAAAATGGGGGGGTGAACCACCATCCAGTAATTTCTCAATAACGGATTTAATCCAATACCATCTTTTATAAAAGAAAGATAATTCGCCTGGCCAAAAATCGGCCCTACCAGTTCATTTCTCGTAAGAACAAATGGGCTGCTACCGATACGTGTATTAAAAAAATAAATGCCCAAAATCATGAGTACCAGGAATACCTGCGCCGAATTTACAATACTCATTACAGGCGCTTCTCTTTTTTTTGCAGTAAAGATCAAGGTCGCTCCTAACACACAATGCCATAACGCCCAAAGCAAAAAACTTCCTTCCTGTCCTTCCCAAATACAAGCCAGCAAATACTTTGGTTCTAACTCCCTGGAGGCATGTTTATAAACATAGAGGTATTCGTAATAATGACTGGAGCAGATATAATAGATCGTGGCAAAGACTGCCAACAGAGAAAAGACCTCTATAAAAAATGCGCCACGCGCAAAACGAATCCATGATTGTTTTTCAGTTTCCTGTTTTGTTGCCGTTG
>JAHEZA010000302.1 GCA_023251335.1 Chitinophagaceae bacterium
AAAATATCTTCATCTTCGTACACTGTTTTAAATGGAATATTTTCCGGGATGATAGTATTACTTTCCGGCAGGTAATCCTGGTAAATGACAATTTTATCGAGTGGCCGAACTTTATAATTTGATTTTACAGGTTTATCATTCAATAAAACCCTTTCTCCTTCAATGGCTTGTTGAATTTTATTCCTGGTAGCGCCTTCAATGCGTCCCATCAAAAATTTATCAATACGCAATGGTTCCTGCCCTTTCGCACATATGATGGTTTCTCTTTCAAAAAGTTCTTCACTTTCGTCCTGCATTTCTTCTTGCATACAATAATTTTTATCAACTTCGAGCTATCATCAACCAGTAAACAAACAAATAACTTAGATCTCTATTCAATAATAAAACCCCGGTGAATAAACAAATTCGGTAGATTTTTCTTCAAAACTATCGAACGAAAATCAATATCTTATAAAGCCTACTGAAAGATTTCACGATTTATTCATCCCGGTTTACGATTCACGATTCGCGCTCCACGTCCTATCTTTGCAAATTAAAATCTTTGCATTGGAAAAACAGCGTATCATTTTTGAAGACCTTGGAATTATTCATTACAAAAACGCATGGGACTACCAGGAAGAACTGGTAAAAAAAAACCTGGAAATAAAAACCGAAGCGAGAAAAGCGCTGAGCGCCGAGCCTTCAACTTTTAGCTTCGAAGGGTCAACTATTCACCATTTACTTTTTTGCGAACACCCCTCGGTTTATACACTTGGCAAAAGCGGACATATAGAAAATGTGCTGTTGAACGAATCTGAAATGGAGGAAAAAGAAATTGAATTTTTCAGAACGAATAGGGGAGGCGACATTACTTTTCATGGACTTCAGCAAATAGTGGGTTATCCCATTCTTGACCTTGAAAAGTTTTTTACGGATATCGGGAAATACATGCGTAGCCTCGAAGAGGTAATTATTCTTACAATAGCTGAATATGGTATAAAAGGCGAACGAAGCAAGGGCGAAACCGGCGTATGGATAGAACCGGGAATTATCGGTAAAGAACGAAAGATTTGCGCGATGGGAATCCGTTGCAGTCGCTGGATTACCATGCACGGGTTTGCATTGAACGTCAATACGGACTTGAGTTACTTTAATAATATCATTCCTTGTGGCATAGTGAATAAACAAGTTACTTCTATTGAAAAAGAATTAGGATTTAAAATAGATTTTAGTGAAGTAAAAGAAAAGGTGAGGAAAAATTTTGAACTAGTTTTTAAAGCCGAAATAATCGAAAATTAACTTCTAGAAAATAAGAATAATCAATAAAAGTTTTTCTACTACTATCCGCTACACCCAGCGAAAAAAAACCTGCAATCTAAATTGCAGGCCCTTTTAACTTTTCAATAACAAAAAAATATTCGGCGGAGAGAGAGGGATTCGAACCCCCGGAGGTGTAACCCTCAACGGTTTTCAAGACCGCCTCATTAAACCGCTCTGACATCTCTCCGGCGCAAATGTAAGTGTTGAATTTTATTCAAAAAATAAATTTTCTATATTTTTTAATAAAGAATATTTCTTTGCTGCGGGATTCTGAATTATAAAGTATTTTATTAAAAAGCAGATGAATTTATTGCACAAAAAAACCGTTCCAAAATGAAACGGTTCCTAGATTGCAAGTCAAATAAAAGACTTTAACAGCAATTAAATAATATCGGTAAAAAGCTACCTATATTATTTTTTAGTAGTATCTGCACTCATAGTATGTACACTAGTGTCTACCTTAGTAGTTGTATCTGCAGCTGCAGGAGTCATTGCAGAATCAGACGGTGTAGTCACTGTAGTTGTTGTTGAGTCTGTAGTTGTTGTTTCAGTTGAAGATGAATCGCTACCACCACAAGCGGTTAAAAAAGCGGCAACTGTAAAAACGAGCAATAATTTTTTCATTGTTTTTAATTTTTAGATTTTAAAATATACATGTTAATACGCCTATTTAAAAAAGGTAACCCACTTAAAAAAGTTTTTTTCAAAATTAATTTGGGTTACTTTTCCACTTTGTAAGTATTAATTATGAGTGAGGCAAATACGAACGATCAGGAACATGCTTTGTTAAATGGACTTGCTGACAATGACACCGGTGCCATCGAGACAATTTATCGGGATAATTACCCAGCCATTAGAGGTTTTATAATTAAGAACAATGGATATCCTGATGATGCCCGTGATATTTTTCAGGAAGCAATGATTGTTCTTTTTGAAAAAGCGAAATCGGATTCTTTCGTTTTGAGTTGCCGGTTGCAAACTTATTTATATTCAGTTTGCAGAAGGCTTTGGCTAAAAAAGCTCCAGCAGCAAAACCGTTTCAATCCATCTATTGAGTTGAATCATGAAATTGTACCGGTAGAAGACGAATTGGAATTGCATGAGCAAAAGGAAGCTGATTTTAAATTGATGGAAAATGCCTTACAAAAAGTTGGCGAACCATGTAAAAGTCTGTTGGAAGCGTTTTATATAGAAAAGAAATCAATGCCAGAAATAGCAGAATCTTTTCGTTATACCAATGCTGAAAACGCGAAAACACAGAAATATAAATGCCTTGTGAGATTGAAAAAAATATTCTTTGCACAATATAAAAATACAGATTGAAATGGAAGAGAACCTACTTTTGGACGCTATAGAAAGATACCGCAATGGTGAAATGAATGATCAGGAAAAAACTTTTTTTGAAGAACTCAGAAAAAGCAATCCTGATATCGACGCGGTGGTTGCTGAACACTCGTTTTTTCTTTCTGAGCTGGAAAGAATGAGTGATATTAAATCGCTGAAGCATAACCTTGACCAGGTAGAAAGTAAGTTGATAAGCGAGGGCGCTATCAATACTAGTCACGAAAAAACAAAATCAAAAATGATTTATTTGTGGAACCGCTACCGGCGTACGATTGCAGTTGCTGCTGCTATTGCGGGCGTTGTTTCACTTAGTACAGCCACTATTATCTCTAAATATTCTGAAAGCAAAAAAGTAGAAGTAATTACACCATTAGTGGATAACAAATTAAACCAGTTTGAACATAAGCTGAATCAAATCGAGCATAAATTAAACGATGCTACTGCGCCAACAGCAACAGTAAAACCTAAGTTTGAAGCTAACTTCAGGGCCACCGGATTTTTGGTAGATGGCAAAGGGTATCTTATTACAAACGCTCATGTAGTAGATAAAGCTAAGAATCTGATTGTCGAAAATGTAAAAGGCGATCAATATTATGCAAAGGCTATTTATACCAATGACACTACAGATCTGGCCATTTTAAAGATTATCGATACTTCATTTAAGAAAGTAACCGGGCTTCCCTATACTTTTCCGAAAGCATCTGCAGAACTGGCAGAACCTATTTTTACGATAGGCTTTCCCCGTGAAGAAGTAGTTTATGGTGAAGGATATTTAAGCGCTAAATCAGGCTATTATGGGGATACTACTTCTTACCAAATAAGCATTTCGGTGAACCCCGGCAATAGTGGAGGCCCAGTAATAAATAAAGATGGAGAGGTAATTGGTATTATAAGCAGTAAGGAAACGAATGCGGATGGCGTGGTGTTTGCCATCAAATCAACTAATATCTACGATGCCCTTCGTGAAGTAAAAAAATCAGATGACATTAATATCAAACTTCCGACCGTTAATTCTTTAAAAGGAACCAATCGCGTAAAGCAGATAAAAAAACTGGAAGATTTTGTTTATAAAGTAAAGGGAAATTAATAGAATCTTATTGATTACTGATGGATGTAGCAAGATCTTCATGAAGTGTCTTTGGCATCCGAAATTCTATCCTTTTTGTTCCACCTCGAAAGCATATTTCTTTAATTGGGAACAACTCAATACCGGCCTGGCTTTCTCCGTAGCGGGGAAATTATTTTTTTCAATTAGTTTTAATTTGTACTGATCGAATTCTACTTCAACAATTTCATATAATTTAATGAACGCGTCATTTTTTTCCATTATCCTGGAATGAACTGTTAGTTGTTTGCCGCAATCACTTATAGGTGTCCACATGTTTAAATTATTTTCCTTTTCTAATTTTTAATATCACTGGTCACAAGATAAATAATTTTTCATCTTTAAATGGACAAAATTGAACTATATGATCGGCTTAGCAAAAAAAATTGGATAGAAACGAATCTTCCTGGTGCGCCAGGAAATAGATGAGATTCTTATTCGCCGAAACCTGTATATAAATCATCTCATTTCACAAACCCACAAAAATTTCGGTATAGTAAATTTGCCCGTCAGAACTTTTTGCTACACCAATGCCGGTGTATTTATACTTACCAAGCATGTTACGGCGATGGCCG
>JAHEZA010000303.1 GCA_023251335.1 Chitinophagaceae bacterium
TTTATTTTCGACATCTCCTGTTTCGATAAGCCTGTCAGAATTTTCAGTTCGCTTTTAAACCGGTATCCTTTCAACGATGCTAAAAATTCTTTATATCCGACTCCCGGTGTTCCTGCAATGATCAATTGCATCTTGCTCTTCTGACGCTTCTTAAATGCTGAAAAAGCTTTGATCAAATTCAATAAATTCTGTTGCTGCCCGATATATCCTTTACAAACAAAATATTCATTTCCTTCGGCGTATTTTTCTTTTACCAATTCTTTTTCTTCGACTTCCAAAGCGACAAAATCATCATCCGGCTCAATAGGAAAAACGTTTATTTCCTGCTCATTTATTTTATAGAGATTGATGAGTTCGTTTTTCGCGAACAAAGAATTGACAACAACAGCCCTGACTTTATTTAAAAAGAGCGGTGTATATTTTTTATAAAAAGAAAGATGTTTTTTATTTACTAACGAAGTTTCATAAATATAAGATAGATCAGGAGAAAGCAATATCTGAGGGACTTTGGTTTTTAATGAACAATAATTGCTGGTGATAAAAACATCGGCCTTATGTTTCTTTAGCGCTAACGGAATTTTCAACTGGTACCATATCCTGTTCTTAACAGGCGTGTTTGTTTCGGGCCCAAATACAGCAATGACGGTATTTTTAGGGAAATTAATTTTTTCAGGAGGAGGCGTATCAAAAAAGAAAATGAAAGTAGCACTTGGTTGGGAATGGGCTAAAGACAAAAGAATTTTTTTAAACAGATAGTTATTGTTATCTCCCTGGTGCGATTTAAAGGAACCTGCATTTACAGCAATTCTCATGGAGACGAACGGTTTAGATTTTTCTTCAGATAAAAAGCTACCTCAAGACTTTCAACTTCACACTTTCAATCCTGGTATCGCTTACTTTCAAAATATCAAATTGATAATCGTCGATAATGATGCGATCCCGGAGGCGAGGAATAGACTCATGTAGATTAATAATATACCCTGAAAGCGTTTCTGTTTCTTCATTATTTCTGAAGGTCAATTTATATTTATGTTTCAGGAAATCCAGCTCGAGTCTTCCGCTAAAAAGAAATTCTTTGGGTGCTATTTGTTTGTCAATAAATTCTTCCTGCACATCAAATTCATCATAGATGTCGCCAAAAATTTCTTCCAACAGATCTTCCATCGTTACGATGCCTGCAGTGCCGCCATATTCATCTATTACCCATGCGATACTTTTTCTTTCCTTGGTAAATTTATTGATCAGGTCGCTCGCTTTCATTGTTTCCGGAATCACCGGAATGGGAAGTAAAATAGACTGAAGGTCTGGTGGATTTTTAAACATAGCCAGTTGATGTACATAACCTCTTATATTATCGATATTTCCCTCAAACACTACCAACTTACTCAATTTGGTTTCTATAAAACGGAGCCTGATATCTTCGATACTTGAATGAATATTTACCGCTACTATTTCCTTCCTCGGTATCAGGCATTCTCTTATCCTGGTTTCTGAAAGTGATAATACATTTTCAAAAATATCATTACTCATTTCATTGCTTTCATCCGTTTCGTTCATTTTCAGATTTTGCACGTAATAATTAATATCCATTTTAACGAACGGCTCCGTTTTGTTTTGAAGCTTTACATTAAAAATATATTTCAGCATCCACTCAACCACCCGAACAAAAGACATGGCAATTCCGGAAAAAAGCGAATAACCTGAACTAATTACAAATGTGATCAATCCTGATGCGGTGATTGCGTTGTCTTTTGCCCTGAAAAAAGCCTTGAAAAAAGTAATGATGAATATGAGGAGAAAAGTTAAAACCAGCGTTTCGGCGGGAAGTATCAAAGCTGTATTATCTATTTCCCAATAATTCCACAAAGAAGATAACAAATGCCCCCATACGAGGGAAGAAATGGTTAGAAGCAAGTTAAAGATCAATAAAGTGACAGCCAGAAACCTGGCCGGATGTTCCAGAAAAAATGACCACATTCTGCCGCTGTAAGTACCTTGCTTTTTTCTTAATTCAATAGACAACCTGCTGGCCGATGAAAACACAATGTCTATTCCTGAAAAAAAGCCAATCAGGAGCATGGTGATTACGAGGAGAACAAGATTCATCCAATCCATGTTGCGAATTTATTTGCTGAAATTAAGGCTATTTTTAATTATTTAAAAAATCACCCACAATCTTTTCCACTTCTTTGCATGCTGTTTTGAAGTCTTCGTTGATAATGATATTTTCAAAATGATTTTTGAATGTCATTTCAAAGGTTGATTTGTTTAATCGTGCCTGTAGTGAATCATCTGTTTCGGATCCTCTTTTTTGTAATCTTCTTTTTAATTCTTCTACTGAAGGCGCCTGAATAAAAATGGAAATGGTATTAACAGGGTATTGCTGTTGCACATGAATGGCGCCCTGTACATCAATGTCGAGGACAGGAACTTTTTTTTCTTTCCAGATACGGGAAATCTCTGATTTTAAGGTGCCATAATATTTCCCCTCATACACCATTTCCCACTCTAAAAATTCTTTATCGTGGATTTTCTTTTTGAAGTCTTCTTCAGAAATAAAATAATAATCTTTTCCTTCTTTCTCACTTTTACGTGCCTTGCGCGTAGTTGCAGAAACAGAAAATGCCAGCGACGGAAATTGTTTCATTAAATGTTTTACAACAGATGTTTTACCCGACCCTGACGGCGCAGTTATTAAAATGATTTTATTGTATTTCTTTTCCATTTTCTTATAACTAGATAATTGGCTAACT
Organism: Chitinophagaceae bacterium; assembly: GCA_023251335.1. Classification (GTDB taxonomy): domain Bacteria; phylum Bacteroidota; class Bacteroidia; order Chitinophagales; family Chitinophagaceae; genus Ginsengibacter. The sequence goes on from JAHEZA010000303.1 coordinate 2,754, forward strand.
TCTTACAATCTCCGCACCCAAACTTCTTAATCTTTCATCAATATTCTGATAGCCTCTGTCTATTTGTTCTATGTTCTGAATTACACTTTTTCCTTCGGCACTTAATGCTGCTATCAATAATGCCACACCAGCTCTTATATCAGGGCTGCTCATTGAAATTCCACGGAGCGGAAATTTTCTTTCAAGGCCTACGACTACAGCCCGGTGAGGATCACACAACACAACGTGGGCACCCATTTCAATAATTTTATCCACAAAAAACAGTCGGCTCTCAAACATTTTTTGATGAATCAGCAAGCTGCCCTTTGCTTGCGTAGCTACGACCAAAAGAATGCTTAACAGATCAGGTGTGAGTCCCGGCCATGGATGATCGGAAATGGTGAGTAACGAACTATCTAAAAAGGTTTCTATTTCGTAAATATCCTGTTCAGGAATATGAATGTCATCACGTGAAAAATTCATTTTTATTCCCAGTTGCTGAAACCTCTCAGGAATAACGCCAAGGTGTTTCAGGCCTACATTTTTTATAAGAATATCACTTTGTGTCATGGCGGCCAATCCTATAAAAGAACCTACCTCTATCATGTCGGGAAGAATAGTATGGGTAGTTCCATGTAGTTTGTTCACGCCTTGTATTTCTAATTTATTGCTGGCAATTCCTGAAATTTTTGCACCCATGCTGTTAAGCATGTTGCATAGCTGCTGAACGTAAGGTTCGCAGGCCGCATTATAAATAGTGGTAGTTCCCTCAGCGAGCACTGCTGCCATTATTAAGTTGGCAGTTCCGGTTACGCTTGGCTCGTCCAGTAAAATATAAGCTCCTTTTAATTTTGGAGTATGCAGGTGGAAAAACGATTCGTCGAAATCATAATCAAACTTTGCTCCTAATTTTTTGAACCCGATAATATGCGTATCCAATCGTCTGCGTCCAATTTTATCACCGCCCGGTTTAGGCACATAGGCCTTTTGAAACCGCGAAAGCATAGGACCGGCTAACATTACGCTGCCTCGCAGCCGGCCCGTTTTTTTTCTAAAGTCCGGTGACGACAGATAATCGACCGCCACCTTATCTGCCTGGAAAGAACAGGTGTGCCTGTCTGTCCTTTCTACATTAACGCCAAGGTCTTTCAATAATTCAATCTGAAGATTCACGTCAATAATGTCAGGAATATTATGAATTGTTACTTTTTCGCCAGTCAATAGAACTGCGGAAATTACCTGTAGCGCTTCGTTTTTTGCGCCCTGCGGTATGATCTCGCCTTTTAATTTTTTGCCACCGGTTACTTCAAAAACTCCCATGTGATTGGTTACTGTTGAATTGTAAAATAAAACCCCGGCAATGATTCTATTGCCAGGGTTACAAACTTATTCAAATATTTTTTCTTTCAACTTTTCCCGTTATTTTCAATTGATATTTTGAGCAACACGGGTTGATTTTTTGAAAAGAACAGCTTAGTATCGCTTTTTGCCAAATTTCCTGTTGTTCCTGTTATCGCGCCCGCCCTGGTTGTTGCGATTGTTATTACTTCTTCCACCAAAACTTTTGCGATGTTTACCGCCGCCACTAAA
>JAHEZA010000304.1 GCA_023251335.1 Chitinophagaceae bacterium
GACAAACGTTGTTTCTCGCCACCCGAAATTTTAATTCCGCCTTCTCCGATTACTGTTTCTATTCCTTTTTCTGCACGTTCCAAAATGGAGAAGCAGGCAGCCTTTCTCAATGCTTCAATTATTTCTTCATCAGTGGCCGACGGATTTACAAAAAGTAGATTTTCCTTAATGGTCCCTGCAAACAATTGAGTATCCTGTGTTACAAATCCTATTTGCGTTCTCAATTCATCAAAGTCAATGTTTTTACGATCAATATGATTGTATAAAATTTGTCCCTGCTGAGGTATGTATAAGCCGACCAGCAATTTTACCAGGGTTGTTTTACCTGAACCCGAAGGCCCAACAAAAGCAACCGTTTCTCCTTTTTTCACATCAAAGCTTATATCTTTCAATGCAGGATGTTGCGCAGAACGATGTTTGAATTTTACGTGGATAAATTCGAGTTCATGTATATTTTCAATGATGTCTGGTTGCGCAGGTTTGATCTCTGGTTGTTTCTCCATCAGGTCATGAAAATTTCCTAATGACGCTTCTGCCTCCCTGTATGAAATGATAATGTTCCCGATTTCCTGCATTGGCCCAAAAAGAAAAAAACCGTAAAAAGTGAGTGAAAGATATTGCCCTGGAGTAATTTCGTTTCTGAATATTAGCCACAACAAAGTAAAGGTAATCACCTGCTGCAAAAAGTTAACCATGGTGCCCTGGATAAAACTCAAAGTGCGTATGCTTTTTACTTTACGAAGTTCCAGTTTCAGAATTTTAAAAGTATTGTTATTGAGCCGGTTCACTTCCTGGTTGGTAAGCCCGAGGCTTTTGACCAATTCAATATTTCTCAACGATTCGGTGGTAGTGCCTGCCAGCGAATTGGTTTGCGAAACAATTGTTTTTTGAATAACTTTTATTTTTTTACTTAGAAGACTGGTTACGATCGCTATGGCTAAAATGCCCACCACGTAGACCGGCATTATCATCCAATTTAGTTTAAAAGCATAAATGGAGATAAAAACTATACTTACAATGATGACAAAAAATACATTGATAAAATTGGTAATAAATTTTTCTGTGTCAGCTCTTACTTTCGTTAAGATAGATAACGTTTCCCCACTGCTCTGATCTTCAAAATCCTGGTAAGGCAGGCGCATACTGTGTTTGAGGCCGTCGGTAAAAATAGTTGCGCCAAACTTCTGAATGAGCACATTTCCAAAATAATCCTGGAATGCTTTTGCAATACGGCTAATCATCGCCGTGCCTACCAACAACAATAGAAAAAATAGCAAACCATGGTACTGTCCTTCACCAAAGAAAAACTGATGCTCATTCCTGGGCGTTTTATCCGGAAAAACGTGAGGATGATTGGCAAACAAATCCAAAATCCGGCCTGCTATCCACGGAGAAAATAATGAAAACACCTGGTTGGTCGCCGCGAGGAAGAGCGCAAAAATGATCAGCCATTTATAAGGTTTTAAATACAGAAGTAAAATTTTCATTGCGCAAATTTAGAAGGAATAATGCTAATTCGTTGCTATGGTGTAAAGAGATTTTAAATCAATTTGCTGCTATAATAAACATTCCAATTAATTTTCTGTAAAGTAAAAGTTTTATAAAAGTAACTTTGCTTTTAAAACATTTGGGCTTTAAATTTTACAAAGAATTGTTTTTATGGAAGATATATTGAAAGAATTGTCTCAACAATTAGAAGGACCATTATACACAGATAATGCCATGCGTATGGTATATGCAACGGATGCATCTGCCTATCAGGAAAAACCGCTGGCGGTGGCAATACCAGCGTCTGTGGCCGATCTTAAAACGTTAATCTTATTTGCCAAAACAAATTATACTTCAATTATTCCTAGAACGGCAGGCACTTCATTGGCAGGTCAGGTGGTAGGGAATGGGATCGTGGTAGATGTTTCAAAAAACTTTACAAAAATTATTGAGTTAAATAAAGAAGAGAATTGGGTTCGTGTACAACCCGGCGTGATAAGGGACGAACTGAATATGTTTCTAAAACCTCACGGGTTATATTTTGGCCCCGAAACATCTACAGCCAACCGTGCGATGATCGGCGGAATGGTAGGCAATAATTCGTGCGGTTCTAATTCTATTATATACAGAAGTACGCGGGAACATTTGCTTGAAGTAAATGTATTGCTTAGCGATGGAAGTGATGCGGTGTTTAAAACAGTAAGTCTCGATGAATTTCACGAAAAATGCGAAGGCACGAACCTGGAAGCAGCAATTTACAAAAATGTTAGAAGCATTTTAAGCAACTATGATAATCAGCAGGAAATAAGAAAAGAGTTTCCAAAAAAAAGTGTTGAAAGAAGAAACACAGGCTATGCGTTGGACATCCTATTGGATACTGCGCCGTTTATAGCCGGAGAAGAAGATTTTAATTTTTGTAAATTAATTGCAGGGTCTGAAGGGACGCTTGCTTTTATCACCGAAATAAAACTAAATGTAGTTCCATTGCCTCCAAAAGAAATAGGACTTTTATGCGTTCATTTTAATTCTATTGATGATGCTTTGCGGGGAAACCTGATTGCTTTGAAGCACAAGGCGCGCGCCAGCGAATTGATTGATCATTACATTTTGGAATGTACCAAAGAAAATATTGAACAAAGCAAAAACAGATTTTTTGTAAAGGGGGATCCTGAAGCGATTTTAGTGATCGAATTTTCTGCCGCTACTCGTGAAGGAATTGTGGAGATAGCAAATCAATGCGAAAAGGAAATGCGGGAAGCGGGACTGGGGTATCATTTTCCTTTATTATTTGGTGACGATACCAAAAAAATATGGACATTACGGAAGGCAGGATTGGGTTTACTGGGCAACATGCCTGGTGATGACAAAGCGGTGCCCGTGATTGAAGACACCGCAGTTGACACCAATGATCTTCCTGCTTACATCGCAGAATTCAATCAAATTCTAAAGAAATATGGATTATATTCTGTTCATTATGCACACGCAGGCTCAGGTGAAATACACTTGCGCCCAATCATTAATTTAAAAACGGAAGAAGGCAACAGGCTTTTCAGGATCATAGCGCAGGAGATTGCTGACCTGGTAAAAAAATACAAAGGTTCTTTAAGCGGAGAACACGGCGATGGCAGGCTTCGCGGCGAATTTATTAAGCAGATGGTAGGTGAAAAAAATTATGAGTTATTTAAAAGTATTAAACACACCTGGGATCCGGATAATATTTTTAATCCGAATAAAATTGTAGATACGCCACCAATGAATACGATGTTGCGATATACACCCGGACAAAAGACGCCGGAGTTTAAGACTGTATTCCGTTTTCATAACCAGGATATTCTTCAGCACGCCGAACAATGTAATGGTACAGGCGAGTGCCGCAAAACGCATTTGTCAGGCGGCACCATGTGCCCGTCTTACATGGCTAGTAAAAATGAAAAAGATACGACCAGGGCGCGGGCTAATGTCTTGAGAGAATTTCTTACCAGTTCAACAAAGATGAACCGGTTTGATCATAAAGAAATTTATGAAGTAATGGACCTATGCCTTAGCTGCAAAGGTTGCAAATCAGAATGCCCTTCCAGTGTAGATGTGGCCAAATTAAAGGCGGAGTTTCTTCAGCAATATTATGATGCCAACGGCGTACCTTTTCGCTCTAAGCTAATAGCGAATTTTAATACTTCTGCAAAATTGGGTTCTATTGCGCCGGGAATATATAATTGGATGGTAACCACACCTGCTATTGGAAATATGATAAAACGCCTTTCAGGTTTTGCGTTGAAACGTTCGATGCCTACATTGTATAAAACCAGCTTGAGAAGATGGTTTGAGAAAAGAAAAAAGAATAACAACAGTGATGGTCAGACAAAAAATAAGAAAGTGTATTTATTCTGTGATGAGTTTACTAATTACAATGACACTGAAATTGGAATTAAGGCGGTTTTGCTTCTAGAAAGGTTAGGTTATGAGGTGCTGATGGTTGAGCACGAAGAAAGCGGAAGGGCGTGGATGTCGAAAGGTTTGTTAAGACATGCTAAAAAAATCGCCGCGAAAAATGTTTCTATATTCAATAAAATTATTACAGAGGAAATACCGTTAATCGGAATAGAACCCAGCGCCATACTTACTTTCAGGGACGAGTACATTGATTTGGCAGATGAAGAAAACCTGGCCGCTGTTAAGGCTTTGTCTAAAAATGTTTTTATAATCGATGACTTTATTGCCCGTGAAATCGAAATAGGAAATATCAAAAAAAGTTCGTTTACTACCGAAAAGCGCCACATAAAACTACACGGGCATTGCCATCAAAAATCATTGTCATCCACTTCGTATTCT
>JAHEZA010000305.1 GCA_023251335.1 Chitinophagaceae bacterium
CTACACCCGCTAAAAAGATTTTTTTGTCCAATTTATTTTTCACCATATATTTGTCTTGATAATTAAGATACTTTATTATTAAGTTATCGTACCTTTAAGACAAAATAGAAGATTATGGCAGAAAAAAAGACAAAGGCGTACTGGTAAATGAACTTATGATGGCCGTTCGTAAACTGACACGCGCCTCGCTGATGCTTCAATATGCGGTTGCTGAGAAAATGAAATTGAACGCCACGGATGCAGAGTGCATTGATTTTCTTATGGAGATGGGGCCGTCAACTGCAGGCGACCTGGCAAAGGCGACGAGGCTTACAACCGGCGCTATCACCAACGTAATAGACCGGCTTGAGAAGGCAGGATTCGTAAAAAGAGAAAATGATCCGGATGACAGAAGGAAAGTGATCATCCGGTTCATTCCCAAAAAGCATGAAAAAGCAAAACATTATTATGACGCTATGGCGTCTGATGTTTCTGCGCTTTTTTCCAGCTATGATGAAAAGAAGTTGAAAATGTTGCTGCAACACTCAGATTCGCTGAGGGAGATTTTTCAAAAACACGCCGAAAAAATATTTAAAGAATAGATTAAAATTTGCCAAAATGAAAGAAGTCAAAAACAAAAACATCGCACCGGCGCTTATGCTGATTTTCCTGGCGCCACTTGTTACAGAAATTCTTCCCGGCGCAACAAGATTTAGTTCCATATTTGTTTTCCCGATTCAAATTATGGTTTGGGGAGGAGGTGCACTTTTAATTCGTTATGTAATTAGAAGGCGGCAGTTGGGCTGGAAAAGTATGCTACTTCTTGCGCTCGCATTGTCGTTGGCCGAAGAATTTCTTATCCAGCAAACATCCATCGCTCCGATGGTTATCCATCTTAAAGGAGTCACCTATGCAAGGGCTGGAGGGATCAATTATGTCTATCTTCTTTGGGCTTTGATTTATGAATCTGTCTCAGTGGTGATTCTGCCTGTATATCTTACAGAATTAATTTTTCCGAACCGGAAAAAAGACCCCTGGATTAGCAGGGGCGGAGTGATTTTATTCAGTGCATTATTTTTATTAGGGAGTTTTGCGGCGTGGTTTACCTGGACTCAAATAGCGAGAGTAAAAGTGTTTCATGTTTCTGCATATACACCTTCTTTTCCGCTGGTGGCAGCAGCTATTGTTGTAATTGCTTTACTGATATTTATGGCAACCAAAAAATCCGGTAAAAAGTCATTGCCGATAAAGAAAATGAATCTTCCGGCTAAGTGGATATTAATGATTTCAGGAGGTATATGGTCGGTGCTGTTGTTTGGCCTGGTACTGCTTGGATTTGGTATCCTGCCCCCGTTTCCGCCAATTATCGCTGTGCTGGTCGCATTGGGGTTAACAGCGGCAGCTATCTATTTTTTACCTCGCTGGACAAACAGTATTTGCTGGAAGCAAACACATACCTTTTCAGTAATTTTTGGAGTAATGCTTGGTTCGATGTTGGTCTCATTCATTGGATTTATCGGAGCTCTCCCAAAGGATTTATATTTTAAAATTATTGTGGATGCGATTGCCATAATCTTATTGATCAGGCTGGGTTTAAAAATAAATAAGCGACCAATCCCGGATATTTCTATTACATAACCGACCAATTCTGATCATAGAATTTCAGACAAAAGCGAGTTGAATTTAAAATAGCGTTTTATTGAATCTTAAAAATATATTAACGATAAAGACAGCTACTGTAAACAGCCTTATTTTAGTGCATTTGATGTTTTGCTTTTTAGCGGGTAGCTGTTGTGATGGCCCTTACCACAAAAGCGGGTTTATTTACAATGCAAAAACCGGATTTTTTAATCCAAAACTAAAAATGTGAAAAGAATAAGCAGTATAGATTTCACAAGAGGAATCGTAATGATATTGATGGCATTGGACCACACGCGTGATATGATGCATGTAGATTCCTTAACCCAAAGCCCGACGGATCTAACAAGTGCATCACCTGAACTTTTTTTTACAAGATGGATCACTCATTTCTGTGCACCAACTTTTGTTTTTTTGGCGGGTTTGTCTGCTTTCCTTTCTTTTAAAAATAAAAATGATGTTGCAGCGAGCAGGCAATTTCTTTTATCAAGAGGAATATGGCTAATCATTTTAGAATTCAGTCTTGTAAATTTTGGAATATTCTTCGACATGCATTTCAGTAATTTTCTTTTTGACGTGATAGCTACAATTGGTTTTGGATTTGTGATGCTAAGCCTGATGCTAAAGATTTCGGTTAAGACGATTGGAATCATTGGGATTGTTATCATATTTTGTCATGGAATTTTTTCTCTAATTCCATTTTCAAATGGTTCTTTGATAAGAGTAATTCTATCACCTTTATTTTTACCGGGGGCATTTCCCATTACATCCAAAATAACATTTGTTATGGCTTATCCGCCTATACCCTGGCTTGGTGTTATGTTGGCAGGATTTGCAACAGGTAACTTTTTTCAACTTTCTTCGTTAAAAAGAAAAAAATCATTTTTGGCTATCGGATTATCAGCTTTGACCTTGTTTATGATGATTCGTTTTATCAATATCTATGGTGATTCAATTCCGTGGTCAACTCAGAAGAATGGGCTGTATACGTTTCTGTCTTTTATTAATATTACAAAATATCCGCCGTCACTTTTATTTTGCCTGCTTACGCTCGGGGTAATGTTTCTAATTCTTTGTTTTAGCGAAGGATTAAAAAGTAAGTTCAGTGACTTTGTGATTGTTTATGGAAGAGTGCCTTTATTTTATTTCCTTGTACATTTTTACCTGATTCATCTTTTAATGTTGGCAATGGTGTACCTGCAAGGTTTTAAAACTCCTGATTTAATTTTCGGCTTCAATTTTGGCAGGCCTAAATCCGGAAGTGGCGTGAGCCTTTTTGTGGTTTACCTGGTATGGATTGGAGTGGTAATTGTGTTATATCCGGTTTGCAAATGGTATGGAAAATACAAAGCCAAGCATAAGGAAAAAGCCTGGTTGACGTATTTGTAAAGCTTTCTCTAATCTGGTTAAAGCCAGTTTTTATATTATCCAAATGAGGACTTTTCTAATTCCAGTCGGCCTAATAGTAAATGAACTTTAAATGCACTTTTTTATTTAATCAATCCGTCTAAATAGCGGAAACCCAGTAGTGGCAAAAAAGGAAGCCCGGTTGGAATTGGGTGTAAAGCTGAGATTCAGACGGCCCACGATTAATTCCCCATTCGGGCTATAGTAAAACCGTTTCATTTTTTGGGAGTGGCACCAGATAATATAGATAACTTTTTTTCGTGGTAGTATTAATTTATTTTACATTTATGTATCAGATGTCAAATTATAAAGTATGCCCGCATACGGAATTGAAATTATCGTTAATCGCCAATTAGCCGATGGCCTTACAATGCCCGTTTTCATTACCGATACTGTTGGCAATCTCCTATTTTATAACACGCCTGCAGAAGACACATTATCAGAACGATTTGAAGAAACAGGCGAAATGCCGGTAGATATGTGGCCAGCGATTTTGAAGCCTGTGGATAAATTTGCAAACCTATGCCACCAGAGGATTTGCCACGTTCCAATACGCCAATGTGGCATCGGCACTCGCTGAGAATTTGAATTTTGTAAAGGGAAAAGGACTGGCCTATAAACATTCTGGTAGTTATTGGAAAGGGTTTTATTGAATTTGTACAATAATGTTTTCTATGCTGGTGAGCACAGCCAAAGTGCAGTAAAAGAACAAAAAAGCCAGAATCCTATTTCGCGTGAACCAACGGTGTCAGTAACTACAAAAAAGTTGAAAAAAGATAAATAAATGAACCTACATCTTCAAAGCATATTAAATCTTATTCAACAAAATGGAAGCTTGCCTGTGCAAGAAAAAGACCATATTTCTAAATCATTAAATGAGGCTGACAAAGAATTTGAAGATAAAAATTACGAATTGAAAATTGAATCTTCACTCGAAAAAGTAAGAACGGTTGCCATGGGAATGAGTAAGCCTGATGACTTGTTGAATATTTGTAAGATTCTTTTCGATGAACTTAATCTGCTCGGGTTTAGCGACCTCAGGAATGCATTAATTCACACGTTTGTTGATGAAGAGAATTATTTTAATGATTATGATTATTCTGATTTTACAGGTGGATGTATCTCCCGTATTCCTTATAGCGGACACCCGGTGATAGAAAGATTTATCAAAGTGATCAGAAAAGCTAATGATGCATTTATCGAAATAAAAATTACAGGAGATGAACTGGAAGAATGGAAGGCGTTCAGGAAGAAGAATGGAGAAGCAGATGATGCAAGGCTGGATAAT
>JAHEZA010000306.1 GCA_023251335.1 Chitinophagaceae bacterium
CTAAAAAATCCTACTTTAGCTCTTTCGATTATTGAGAATATATTTCAGTATTAGAAAAAAGATTGCGTGATTATGAGGAGAATTTAACTGCATTTAATTACATGATTTTCCTCCTGTTTATTTATGATGTACCGGTTTTTTTTAAAAACTTTATTCTAAAAAATACCGGATACAAATGCGCCGGAATAAGCAATTGAGAGATTGGGAGAATTCAAAAAAGAAGTCTGTGACTTCCCAGAGAGAACTAACTAATATCGATACTTTTTTTGATGAGATGAAGAGCAACAATTAAGACTCGAATAAATAATTATTACCAAATTTCTAAACTCAAAAATTTAAAACTATCATTATGAGAAAATACTTGCCACTAAGGTTACTAGCATTGTTTTTTAGTATTTTTTCTTTCTCTACAGCTTTTTGCCAGAGCAAAGCCATTTCCGGAGTCGTTAAAGACGAAAATGGAAAGCCACTTTTCGGCGCTACTATCACAGTAAAAAACACGTCGCTGGTTACGTCAACCAATGCCGACGGCGTCTTTAAGATCGACGTTCCTGCAAACGACAAAACGCTGGTAGCCAGTTATGTAGGTATGGAGTCGCAAGAAATTTTGATCGGAGACGAGAGTGTCATTACCATTAATTTAAATACTAGTGCTCAAAAATTAAGTGATGTGGTTGTAGTCGGATATGGCAAGGCTATCAAGGCAAACCTTTCTACTGCACAGGTAGGTGTTACGTCAAAACAGATTGGGGAAACCATAAATACCACGGTTGAGCAGGCATTGCAAGGCCGCGCAGCCGGTGTGTATGTTACGCAAAACTCCGGCCAGCCGGGTGGTGGCATGTCTGTAAATATTCGGGGTATTGGTTCACTCAGCGGCAATACACAACCATTATATGTAATTGATGGTATACAGATACAAGGCAGTGAAGTAAGCTACGGTAATGCAAGTACTTCAAATGCATTATCTGGGTTAAATCCATCGGACATTTCAGATATTCAAATATTGCAAGGCCCTTCCGCAACCGCTATTTATGGTTCGCGTGGCACAAACGGCGTAATATTAATTACCACCAAACGCGGCAAGGCTGGGGATTTTAAAATAAATTATTCTTATTTGTACAACCTGCAAACGCCACCGGATCATTTGGATGTAATGAACTTGCAGCAATATGCAAGCATGGTCAAGCAATATCATAATCTTGCCGGCGGAACAACCCCACCTGAATTTTTGGATTCTTCTTTGCTCGGAGAAGGAACTGACTGGCAAAAAGAACTATTTAATAATGCGCCGATGAATCAGCATCAGCTAAACCTGAGCGGTGGCAGTAATAACACAACTTACTATTTGTCGGGCGAATACTTAGACCAGGATGGCGTGGCTGAAGGTTCAGGATTTAAAAGATATGGGTTGCGTTTAAACCTCGACAATAAGCCAAGGCCGTGGCTTACGATCGGTACCAACCTTAATTTTAATCAAACCAATGAAAACCTCACAGCAACCAATTATGCAGATGCTGCAAGCCCTTTAATTGCAAATGCACTTGAACTAACCCCGCAAATTCCGGTCACAAATTTTGATGGCTCATGGGGTGGAAGCGACCCTGTGAACGGCGCCAATCAATTCGCTCCTATTAACCCGATTGCTTTGGCGAGTCTGATTACCAACAAAAATTCAAAGCGGGCCTTTAACGGAGGTTTGAATATTGGAATAACTATTTTACCCGGGCTTGTTTTCAGAAGCTCATTTAATGGAAGCATTGGGGACGGTCTTTCTACTTATTATACACCAACTTATAATATTGACCAGTGGCATTATAATACAAATGCTTCCTTAACCAGCGGGACTAATTCAAGCTGGTATTGGGGCTGGAACCAACTGTTGGAATATGATAAGCAGATTGGTAAACATAATTTCACTATAATGGCCAGCCATGAAGCGCAGGAATCTAAATACAAAGCCTTAACAGCGGGAAGAACAGGATTTCTTACCAACGATATTTTTGATGTAGATGCCGGCGATCCGCTAACAGCTACCAATAGTGGCGGCACTTATCCCTGGTCTATGGAATCTTACCTGGGAAGAGCTACCTATAACTATGATAATCGTTATATAGTGGCCGCTACGTTCAGGCGTGACGGGTCGAATAATTTTGGTGCTGATAAAAGATGGGGGAACTTTCCTTCTGTTTCTGCGGCATGGAGAATAAGCCAGGAAAAATTCTTCAATGTGTCCTGGATGAATGAATTAAAATTAAGACTCGAAACCGGATTGACGGGTAACCAGGGAAGTGCGTCAGGAGTTTATTCAAATATGGGTACAGGCGCTACGCCCTGGGGTACGGGCTTCCTGGTATCTAACTTAAAAAATCCAAAATTGCAGTGGGAACCTACCAATACCTACAACTTAGGGTTGAACGTTGGTTTGCTAAACAATAAAATTACGTTCGAAGGTGATATTTATCAAAAGAAAACCGATGAACTTTTATTACTTGCCCCACTGCCATGGTATATGGGTGCCAGTGGAAGTCCCGGTTCTGTGACTGCGCCACCGGTTAATATAGGCGCTTTAAAAACAAATGGATGGGCATTTACTGTTACTGCTAAAGTAATTCAAAATAAAGATTTCAAATGGGAATCAAGCGTTAATCTCTCACACTTTAAGACTATTGTTACCGCCCTTAATTCAGATAATGCATTTTTAGAAAGAACATCCTGGTGGATGAATAACTGGACACAGCGTTCTTCAGTAGGTACTGAGCCCTGGTTATTCAGGGGCTATATTGCGGATGGCATATTCCAGTCAAAAGAAGACATTGAAAATAGCCCTGTACCTGTCGATAATAGCGGCAACAGGATACCTGCTGACGCCAGCACAGGTTTGTGGGTAGGCGATGTAAAATATAAAGACATTAACGGCGATGGCAAAATAACGGTTGATGATATGACCAACATTGGTAACCCGTGGCCAAAACTTACCGGTGGCTTTACAAACACTTTTTCTTACAAGAGCTTTGATTTAAGCATACTGATTATAGGTACTTATGGCAACGATGTATATAACTACATGGCCGCCGCGGGAAGTAATCCTAACAATATCAACCTGAGCCGTAACCTGTTAACCAGGGTTATGGATTACGCTAAAATCATAGATGATGGTAACGGAAAAATCGGACTTGCCAATCCGGAAACTACCATTCCGAGAATAACCAGTGGCCAAATAGCGTCGGACAATAATTTTGCAAAAAATTCAACAAGATTTGTTGAAGATGGATCCTATCTCAGGCTAAAGAACGTTTCTCTTTCTTATCACTTTCCTGAAAAATGGCTTGGATATACGAAAGTAATCCGGGGGCTTACGGCATCGATTGCTGCTCAAAACCTGTTTACGCTTACAAACTATACCGGCTACGATCCTGAAGTCGGCGCGTATGTAGGCACAGGCTCTTCAAGCGGTTATACTGGTAACCAGGCTATCGGGGTAGATTACGGACGCTACCCACTTACAAGAACTTATTCTGTTGCAGTGAGCGTAAACTTTTAAACTACTTTAAAAATGAAAAAAATTACGTATAAAAATTATTTTGGAGTTCTGTTGCTTGCGATAGCTGCTTTGTCAAGCTGTAAAAAAGATTTTTTAGATAAGCCGCCAGAGAGTGCAATAACAGACCAGACCTTTTATCAAACCGATGCCCAGGTACAGGCGGCCACAAGCCTTCTGTACAGTGAAGTATGGTTTGATTATAATGACAAAGCGACCTATAATTTGGGAGATTTTCGTGGAGGCTCGGCTTTTTCTGCCTGGAATGACAGAGGAAATGTGTTGTTCAACACTACAGGTGATAACGGAGAAAATGGTGCTGCGTGGCGTGCGTTTTTTGTCGTTGTGACCCAGGCAAACCTGGCTATCTATAATATAAATAATATTGCCGGCCCCGGTGTTTCAGAGGGGGTTAAGAAAACTGCCATTGCTGAAGCGAGATTTATGAGGGCGCTTGCTTATCGATATCTTGTAATGAATTGGGGACCTGTACCTATTATCGAAAATACTATCGGACAGATGTTCGACACTACCATTACCCGCAATACAGTACCAAGCGTTTGGCGTTTTATTACCCGCGAAATGCGCGCAGCCGCCGCAGACCTGCCAGAAACGGTATCGCAGGACGGGCGATTAACCAAATGGTCTGCCGAAGGAATGCTGGCGCGTTTTTATCTAACACGGGCAGGCGTTGAAAGCAGCGGCGGCGTAAGGAACCAGGAGTTCTTAGACAGTGCTAAATATTATGCTGCAGATGTAATTAACAACAGT
>JAHEZA010000307.1 GCA_023251335.1 Chitinophagaceae bacterium
CACCGATAGATTGCTGCTTTCAGCTTAACGTTTGAATCAATGAAACAATTTCGTCGCATATTTACCAGCAAATACCTGATAACAGGCATAGCTTTTGCGATATGGATGATGTTCTTTGACAGAAATGATATTCCGTTACAATTAAATAGAATGCGGGAATTAAATAAGCTAAGGCAAAGTGAGAAGAACATGACGCTGCTTATTAATGATACCCGAAAAGAATCGGAACTTTTAAAGACCAATCCCGAAACGTTGGAAAAATATGCAAGGGAAAGGTATTTAATGAAAAAAGATAATGAAGATCTTTACATTGTCACTTTCGATTCGTCAGCTATTAAATAAACCTGATAAGCAATATTTCTAAGAAGAATGCGTTTTAAGGATGGATAGAACATTTATTTTTTATTAAAGCATACATTTTTATGATTAAAATTACTCCGGAAGAACTGGTTAGATACCTATACCATGAAACTTCTGACCAAAAATCAGCCAAGATCAAGGCTGCGCTGCAAAGTGATTGGAACTTGCGGGATACCTACGATAAATTATTAAACGCCCACGGTAAACTGAATGAAATTAAGGTTTCACCGAGGAAAGAAGCGATTAACAAAATATTGGAGTACGCTGCTAAGAAACAAGAGCAAGTAACAACCCGCTGATCTTTCAGATTTATAACTTATTTTCATCCCGCTCCAAAAGGCGGGATTTTTTTTATGACTAAAAAAGAAAGATATCAGTTTGTAATTAATTATTTTGTACTAAATAGTCCTGACGCCAAAACTGAATTACTATACGACACTCCTTATCAATTATTAGTCGCGGTGATACTTTCTGCACAGTGTACTGATAAAAGGGTTAATCTAACAACGCCGCTAATTTTTGAAACCTATCCCGATATAGAATCGCTTAGTAAAGCAACTATTAACGATCTTTTTCCTTTAGTAAAAAGTATTTCATATCCAAATAATAAAACCAATCATCTTATCGGGATGGCTAAAATGGTCATGAAAGACTTTGGCGGTAAAATCCCGATGACCGTGAATGAGCTGATGAAATTGCCTGGTGTAGGAAGAAAAACGGCCAACGTAATTACTTCTGTTGTGGATAATCAGCCCAACATGGCCGTGGATACGCATGTGTTCAGAGTTGCCAATCGTATCGGATTGGTCACAAATGCGAAAACGCCTCTTGAAGTAGAAAAGCAATTAGTAAAAAATTTACCGGAAGATTTGATTCATGTTGCGCATCACTGGCTGATATTGCATGGCCGTTACATTTGCGTATCAAGAAATCCGAAATGTCATATCTGTGGCTTAAGGCCAGTTTGTAAGTATTATCAAAAAGTGGTGGAACCTACTCTTAAAGAAAATAAATGAAACCGTATTAAAGCATCGTCTTTATTTCTTCAATCAACTCCTGCTTGGTCAATGGGATTCCTTTGATTTTATTGTAGCCTTTCGCATCAACTAAATATAGGTCTCTGATGATTTTTATCAACTGGCCATTATTTAATTCAGGAATTAAAACCTTCTCAAAATTCTTAATCAAGCTAC
Organism: Chitinophagaceae bacterium; assembly: GCA_023251335.1. GTDB lineage: Bacteria > Bacteroidota > Bacteroidia > Chitinophagales > Chitinophagaceae > Ginsengibacter. The sequence continues at coordinate 1,554 of JAHEZA010000307.1, forward strand.
CAAGATTTTTTGGAAAAGGGCGAACATAACGGAGATGGATATGCGAAACAGCATGGCCTTCTTTGAGCAGGTCTGCCACCGCACTTTTGATTGCGCCATACGTGCTTCCCCAACCTAATACCAACACTTTCCCTTTTTCGGGTCCGTTATCTATTTTCTGTTCCGGAATATCATTTGCAATTTTATCTATCTTTTCCTGGCGGATCTTTACCATTAGCTGATGGTTGTCCGGATCATAACTTACATTTCCCGTGATGTCTTGTTTTTCGAGGCCGCCTACTCTATGTTCTAATCCTGCATAACCCGGGATAGCCCACGGGCGCACTAAATTTTCATCTCTTACATAAGGCTGAAAGAACGCTTCGTCTTCTTCAAGTCTTTTTTTAAATTTCACTTCTATAGGCGGCAGGTCTTTACTTTCGGGATATTTCCAGGGTTCGGCGCCGTTCGCGATGTATCCATCACTCAAAAATATTACAGGGGTCATGTGTTGCACCGCAATTCTTACAGCCTCGTATACTGCACTGAAGCAATCACTCGGTGTAGAGGCTGCAATCACCGGCATTGGGCTTTCACCATTACGGCCATAGTATGCCTGTAGCAAATCGCTTTGTTCTGTTTTGGTTGGCAATCCGGTAGAAGGTCCACCACGTTGCACATCACAAATCAATAAGGGGATTTCCAGCATCATTGCAAGGCCCATCGCTTCCGCTTTTAATGCCATTCCCGGCCCGCTGGTGGTTGTGACTCCCAGGCTTCCGCCATAAGAAGCGCCGATAGCAGAACTTATGGCTGCAATTTCATCCTCAGCCTGAAAAGTTTTTATTCCAAAATTTTTATGACGGCTAAGTTCATGTAAAATATCGCTTGCAGGTGTGATCGGGTAAGAACCTAAAAATAATTGCAAACCGCTTTTTTGCGCAGCTGCAATTAAACCATACGCCAATGCCTGGTTTCCCATAATGCTGCGATAATTGCCGGGAGGCATTTTCGATTTTTTTACAGAATATCGTGTGGTAAAGGTTTCCGTGGTATCACCATAATTATATCCTGCTTGCAAAACTTTAAGGTTACTTTCAAGGATATCAGGTTTTTTCGAAAATTTTTCTTTTAAAAAATTGATAGAATTGTCCAGTTTGCGGTTATACATCCAGTATAAAAAACCGAGAACAAACATGTTTTTTGCACGGTCTTTTTCCTTGGTGCCTAACGTGAAATCCTTTAGTGCTTCACGGGTAAGTTTGGTAATATCTATTTTAATTACTTCGTATCCTTCCAGCGTTCCATTTTCCAATGGGTTTATACCATCAGTATAATTTGCCAATCTTAAATTCTTTGCATCAAACCCTTCAATGTTGACAATAATTTTACCGTTCTTTTTTAGTGTTTTCAGATTTGTCTTTAAAGCGGCAGCGTTCATTGCCACCAATACATCACTCATGTCGCCCGGTGTGTAAACCCTGTCGCTGGAAAATCTCAGCTGGAAACCGCTTACGCCCGGTAATGTTCCTAACGGAGCTCTTATCTCTGCAGGAAAATCGGGAAATGTAGCCAGGTCAATCCCCAATAAAGCAGTATTATTGGTAAACTGGGTTCCGGTAAGCTGCATTCCATCACCACTGTCGCCGGCAAACTTAATTACCACTTCCTGCAAAACCTCTTCTTTCTTTTCCATTACTATTATTGATTATGCAAATTTAAAAGATATGCTGGTTTTCGATGCTTATTTATTTTCGGGAAGCGAAAAATTGTTTACTACGATCCAGGGATAATTTAATTATACGAATTGAGAAAAGAAGTCTTGTTAAAAATTTTAAAATCTAAAAAGACGGTTGGCCAGTAAACTAATAAATAATCAGGATTTTTATTTTACGCAAAGCTATATCGGTATCAATATTATGTATCGCAGTAAACCAATAAATAATCCATTTTTGTAATAAAAATCTGTAGCAATTGTTTCTTTACTGCAAAGTAAAAGTTTTGCAACCTTTCAATAACTGGCTACTTTTTTCTAAGCTGCATCAGTTTGTTTTGCCTCATTCTAGAAAGAAACTTTCTCAGCTTTGATTGTTGAGGCTTTTAGCTGGCCTTTTTTTCTTCTTGCGATAAATTACAATTTGTCCAAAACAGCTTTTCCCATTGCTTCTGTTCCTAATATTTTACTTACTTCAGTTTTAGCATCTGCGATATCTCTTGTACGCCAACCGGCTTTCAATACTGCGTCCACAGCGGCTATTATAGTTTCGGCTTCTTTCTTCAATTTGAAGGAAATATCTAACAGGAGCGCAGCGGATAAAATAGACGCTAACGGATTTGCGAGCCCTTTCCCGGTAATGTCATGTGCTGACCCGTGAATAGGTTCATATACGCCTGTTCCGTCACCGATAGAAGCGCTGGCCAACATGCCCATAGAACCGGCAATCTGTGATGCTTCGTCTGTCAAAATATCTCCGAAAAGATTTGCAGTCACCACTACATCAAACCTGAGAGGGTCTTTTATCAACAGCATGGCTGTAGCATCTACAAACTGGTGTTCTACTTCTACATCAGGGTAATCCAATGCTACTTTCTGTACCACTTCACGCCACAGTCTTGATGTTTCAAGCACATTTGCTTTATCAACGGAGCATAATTTTTTTCTTCTGGTACGCGCAGCATCAAATGCTTTACGGGCAATTCGATCCACTTCATAGCGGCTGTATTCAGCCACATCATAATCCGTATCGCCATTATTTTTTCTACCTTTTTCTCCAAAA
>JAHEZA010000308.1 GCA_023251335.1 Chitinophagaceae bacterium
GCTATAAATTCAACCAGAGTTTCCTAAACACTCACATTAAATTCCCTCAATGCATCATTCAGACTTGTTTTCTTATCAGTGCTTTCTTTCCTTTTCCCAATAATCAAAGCGCAGCTCACACTGTATTCTCCGGCAGGAAATTTCTTCACATAACTTCCGGGAATCACTACACTGCGTGATGGAACAACCCCTTTCGTTTCTATTGGTTCACTTCCACTCACGTCTATTATTTTCGTAGATTGAGTAAGTACTACATTAGCGCCAAGCACCGCTTCTTTTTCTACTCTTACCCCCTCAACCACGATGCATCTGCTGCCTATAAAACAACCGTCTTCAATGATCACCGGACTCGCTTGCAACGGTTCTAAAACACCGCCGATACCAACACCGCCACTCAAATGAACATGCTTTCCTATTTGGGCGCAACTGCCAACCGTGGCCCAGGTATCAACCATCGTGCCTTCATCTACATAAGCGCCGATATTTACATAACTCGGCATCAGCACTACATTTCGCGCAAGGAAACTTCCGTAACGTGCAACGGCATGTGGTACCGCCCGCACGCCGAGCTCTTTATAATTTGATTTCAATTTCATTTTATCATAAAACTCAAATGGAGGCAACGAGTAGGTTTCCATTTGTTGAATCCCGAAATATAAAAGTATCGCCTGCTTCACCCATTCATTTACTTTCCACACGTTTCCTTTGTCAGTACCTACCGGTTCAGCAGTTCTTAATTTTCCTTTGTCCACTTCCTCAATCACGCTCCTGATGGCAGCCGCATAAGTTTCATTTTTTAGCAGTTCACGGCTGTCCCAAACTTCTTTGACCATTGCTTCTAAACTCATTCTTTCTATTTTTTTGGCAAATATAATTAAGAAGAAGAGTAAAATTTATCGAATAATTAATGCCAGGTTCAGGCATTCACAAAATCTTCTAACTCATTCATAATTTTATGTTCTTCAAAATTTTGCTTTACGAAATCAAACCCGGCATCTCCCATCTTTCCTGCTAGTTCAGGATTGTTTTTTAACAATATTATTTTCTCCAGACAATCTGCCACCGAATCAATACCTGTTACAAACCCTGTTTGACAATCTTTTACCAGTTCAGGAATAGCGGTGGTATTAAAAGCAATCACCGGCTTCCTACACAAAAACGCTTCAGCTATCACGAAGCCAAATCCTTCCCATAATGAAGGCAGCACAAAAATATCGCAGCTCATCAAAAGCTCCTTTACGTTAGCGAGAAATCCACAGAAAATAAAATTCCCGGTTAAATGTTTGTTTACTGCAGACTGCTTTAATTCATCTTCCATACTGCCGGCGCCACCAATTAATATTTTATGACTAATGCCTGCTTTGCTTAATGCTTCGGATAAGCCAATAAAAAAAATATGATTTTTTTCTTTCTCGATGCGCCCCAGGTTTCCAATAATAATTTCATCCTTTTCCCGGATATAAATTTTTTCAAACGGCCGGTTTACAAATTCGTCAATGTGCAGGGGATTATAAATGACTTTTATTTTTTCTTTTTCAAAAAGATGAGAATCATACTGCAAAATTGATCTTGCGGTAGCCGTTGAATTTGCGAGAATGTCAGTTACCCAATGAGAAAATATATACCTGTTAAGAAATGAATTCTTAATAGGAAATGCAATACCCCTCGTATAAATTACTTTACGGACCTCTGCCATGGTAGCGGCATTGGCTGCTATTTTCAGATCGTGCGAAAGGTTGATAAGTAATACTTCTATTCCGGTATTTTTGAAAATATTTTTTAGCTGAAATATTTTGAACGGATTTAAAAAACTACGTCCCGTAATTTTTACAAAATGAAACTGTATGTTCAGATGCATTTTTAACTTTTGATGAAGCACACTATTTTCGGCCAGAAAGAAGTGAACGACGTAGCTAGCTTTTGAAAAATACAACGCTGCTTCATAGTGCCATTTTTCGCCTCCTCCCCAGCTTTTTGTAGAATTAAAGAAACCGATTATTTTCATATAAAGACGTTGGTGTTTAATATATTTTGTAAACGAAGATGCATGAATTAATTTTCTTCGTGCAAAAAACCACTTCTTATTTTGATTACTACCGACACTTATAAAAGCTAAATTTGCATTTAAAAAATAAGAATAAAAATAAGCCAAAAAAGCCCGTTTACTGATCCTTTATTTTGTCAGTGCAACTACGTATAAAATTTTTACAATGAAAATAAGCGGATTTACATTCACAAAAAATGCAACTAAACTTTATTATCCGGTTAAGGCATCCATAGAGTGCTTGCTTCCCCTGGTAGATGAATTTATTGTGGTGATTGGAGATTGTGATGAAGACGATAATACCGAACAGGAAATTAAAAGTATATCGTCTGATAAAATAAAAATTATTCACACAGTCTGGGATTTGGAAAAGTATTCAAACGGCACTGAATATGCACACCAAACAGACATCGCAAAAGCTGCCTGCACGGGCGATTGGCTGTTTTATCTGCAAACAGATGAGGTAGTACACGAAAAATATCTGCCGGTAATAAAAAAGAGTTGTGAAAAATATTTTTCTGACAAAGAAGTGGATGGTTTTCTTTTTAAATATCGTCACTTTTGGGGTGATTATGATCATTACGTGGTATCTCATGCATGGTATGCCCGCGAGATAAGAATTATCAGAAATGATCCTGATATACATTCCTGGCGCGATGCCCAATCATTCAGGCGGATACCGCACTTTGATGGATTTGATTATAATAAGTCTGCGGGTGCTTTCAAATTGAATGTTGTAGAATTAGACGCTTATATCTTTCATTATGGTTTTGTAAGGCCTCCTGGTATCATGCAGAAAAAAAGAAAAGATCACAACACACATTACCAGGGCGAGGCTTCTACGGAAAGATTATTTAAAAATGAAGATGCTGCCTTTGATTACGGAGATCTGAGTAAATTAAAAATTTACCACGATAGGCATCCTTTGGCAATGCAGCAATTTATGAAAGGCTTTAACTGGGAAGCTAATCTGCGTTATAGATCCCGGATTGACAAAAAGAAAATACACAAGCATGAAAAATTCAAATACCGCATGCTTACATTGTTTGAACAAACCTTTTTAAAAGGGAAATCATTTTTTGGTTTTAAAAATTACTACATTTTAAAAGGTAAATAAAAAAGATTTTTTATATCATTGCGACTCCTGTTGAATAAAAATTCTGCATGCAAAAAATACTTATCATACAAACCGCATTTATAGGAGATGTAGTGTTAGCAACTGCATTGATCGAAAAGTGGCACCAATTTTATCCCGAAGATGAAATTGACTTCCTGGTGAGGAAGGGAAATGAAGGTTTACTTGAAGATCATCCGTTTTTGCATGAAGTTTTAACCTGGAACAAGAAAGAAAACAAAACAAAAAATCTTCTTCAATTATTAAAAAAAATACGAAGAAATGAATACGATAAAGTAATCAACCTGCAAAGATTTGCATCTACAGGAATTTTAACAGGATTTTCCAAAGCAAAAGAACGCGTTGGTTTTGATAAAAACCCGTTCAGTTTTTTGTTTACAAAAAAGATTGAGCATCACTTTAAAGAAGGACTACATGAGGTGGAAAGAAATAACAAGCTGATTGAAAGCTTTACTGATAGTGCATTTAATAAACCAAAGTTATATCCGTCTTCGAAAAATGATTCTGACATTTTACAATATACCCAATCACTGTATGTTTGTATGTCGCCCGCCAGCGTTTGGTTTACGAAGCAGTACCCTGAAGAGAAATGGATTGACCTTGTCAACCAGATGCCCGAAGAATTTACGATTTATCTCTTAGGTGGTAAGACTGATACGGAGATGTGTGAAAGGATAAAGGAGAAAGCGATAAATAAAAATGTAAAAATACTTGCAGGCAAATTAAATTTTCTTTCATCTGCAGCTTTGATGAAATCTGCAAAAATGAATTACACCAACGATTCTGCGCCGCTTCATTTTGCCAGCGCTACAGATGCCCCGGTTACCGCAGTATTTTGTTCGACGATTCCTGAATTTGGCTTCTATCCTATTTCTGAAAAATCGTTTATTGTCCAGACTGATATTCCTCTGCCTTGTAAACCTTGTTCTTTACATGGCCTCCGCGAATGTCCGCTGGGCCATTTTAAATGCGGATATACCATTGAAACATCAAAATTATTAGAGACACTTAAAGATTAGAATTTTTATGGATTTTGAGCGGGATATTACAAGCAGTTTAACAGCCCTCCAATCGGGAGGTATTATCCTCTACCCTACCGATACCATCTGGGGCCTCGGCTGCGA
>JAHEZA010000309.1 GCA_023251335.1 Chitinophagaceae bacterium
AACAACAATGGGTACAGGTATATACCGTAGAAAATAACCTGATAACCCGCATGGAGGAGTTTGCAACCTCTGAGGTTGGGAACGAGGCCAATAAATAAAACTAATAAAACTGGCAGTATCGTATAATAACAATTGTACAATAAATAAATAGCCGTCATGGAAACGAAATACATTGTTCCCGCCCAGGCACGAATCGGGCACGTTCACCTGAAAGTTTCCAACCTGAAACGGTCATTGGAATTTTACTGTGACTTATTGGGATTTGAATTGACCACGATGTATGGAAATGACGCTGCATTCATTTCTGCCGGCGGTTATCATCATCATATCGGATTGAATACATGGTATAGTAAGGATGCCCCATCGGCTCCTATAAATTCAGTTGGCCTTTTTCATACTGCCATTTTATATCCCACGCGCAAAGACCTTGCAGTGATTTTTCAACGATTAAGAAGCGCAAATTATCCGCTTACCGGCGCAAGTGACCACGGGGTTTCGGAGGCGCTTTATCTGGATGACCCCGACGGAAACGGAGTAGAGCTTTATTGTGACAGACCGCGGGAACAATGGAATTATCATAAAGATGGCAGTATTGAAATGTTCACGAAGCCTCTTAATATTCAATCGTTGCTTCAGGAGCTTGATGGTTAATATTGTATGTGCTATCATGACCATTTCATTATCAACTTTAAAAGCGATTGAAGAACTGTCTCCTGAAAAAGATTGTATTTTGTCGGCGTAGTGGTTATTATAATCTTTCACGAAGCTGTCAACGGCAAATGAGTTTTGGTCCGGAAGCATTATCATTCCTAAAATGATTTCACTGTCTTCTGTTGCCGATATTTTTTTCTTTTTAAAAAACATAGGATGTGTCGATTGCAAGTTGCCGCTTACGTAAAGGCTTGGCTTGGGTTCGTATTGAAGGCACTTCCATCCTGAAGTCAGCCAACCTGATTCCTGTAGCGGATTGAAAAACCAAAGCCGAAGATAAATACAAAAAACCAATATTTATTTGTCTGCTGGAACTATTGCCCAACAGCGTAATGACAGCCTTAATTTTGTTCTAATAGCTATAAACTGAACGATTTAATCTTTTACCTCTCAGTAGAGTGGTTATAAATACTATTGACCAGGCAGTCCTGGGAAGGAACGCCATCCTTTCATACAGCCCTGCGGCACCATTATGAGAATTTGCATATCCAAAAGCTGAAAGTAAAACCATCATCAAAATAGCTGTTATAATAGAATAAAGGCTCCAGCCTTTCCAACCGGTATTTTTATAAAATTGCCCGGCCATAAAAATTAATACAAGGGCTACAGAATTAAAGGTTATGATATCGAAAATCATGTGCATAGGCTCATGTATAAATATCCCATCGCCAATCAATCCAATTGCGGTTACGGATTGAAACAAAATTACCAGAAACGCATTAATGCCAGGCTTAAGCTCATTGATAAGAGCAACGGAAAAACAAGAGGAGAAAATTCCAAAAAGAATAAAGTTCGCTTGCTGTACCCAGCCGAATTTTGTTAATTCGAGGCTGCTGATGGTATTGTAAAGAAGATGATAACCCGGGGTTGATATGCCAAGTATAAGGTATATAAGTATAAAAAGTATGCTCCCGGTAAGCGAGAGGATGAGAAGCAATACCTGTAGAGGATTTCTTTTTCCAGCGATATTATTGAATCTGTGCATAATCATTCGATTGAGTTCAGGGTTTATAAAACCTGTCCTTATCTTTTTTTATTTTCTCCCGGAACATTTGGTTAAAATTTTCATTGGCCCCTTTCAGGATGATGATAAGGGAGCCATATTCCCTGGCATACCTGTCGGTAATGGAATCGCTTACTTCTGCTGAAGAAAAATCTTTCACAAACGGATATTGCATTTCCCCGGTATCGTCTGTTATTAAGATGACATTTACTAAATGTAAGCTATCGGGTAGCCAGTATAAAAAACTCGCATTGTCGCTATAGGCTGTAGGAAGGCCATATTTTTTGCCATAATAATTTAGTGCTCCTGCTTCGCCATAATTATCGCAAAAAATGAATGTTTGTTTTCTTTCATCACTGCTCAATGTAGAATAGGCGGTAGCTGCTTTTTCAGCCATCTCTTTCCAACCCAGCATATCAGCAAAGTCTTGTGGCAATGGATGGTTCCTGCGGTCTTCCCATTTTAAAAATCCTGTTTTTTCTATGTTCCTGGCTTTATAATAAGATGCTAGTTTTTGAGGTTTCCAAACAGGCAGGAATAAGGGAATCAAATAAATTCCCAGGGCAACAGGGATTATAATAAATACATATTTCCAAACACGCGAATGCCGGGTAGCAAAGCGCTCCAACTGTACAGCTCCAAAGGCGAATAGAACAGGATAAACGCCCAACGAGTAATAATTTTTACCCTGGAAATAAAGTAATAATAATATCACCAATAAATAAGCCCAGGCAAAAATCCTGTACTTTCCTTTTTCTTTAAAAATAACAAAATATAACCCTGACATCCAGATAAAAACACAAGGTAAATTCATTAATAATTGATCTGCTAAAAAACCGGCAGGCTGTATATATTGTAATTGGAATTGGTGCAATTCATGCATGTGAACGATTACGGGAAAGTGATGAATGTATTCCCATAAAAGTGTTGGAAAGAAAATTAAAAAAGCAATTATTGCAGAAATATATGAATGTTTGTTAAGAAATATTTTTCTGTTTCGTGTAATCAATAGTCCTATTAATATGCTGATCAAAAAAAAAGCCACTGAATATTTACTGATCATTCCTAAGCCAGCACTAATGCCTAAAACGTATAGCCATAAGTTTTTTTTGGTTTGAATAAAACGCAGGGTACTGTATGCGATCATTGTCCAAAAAAATATTTCCAAAAAATTTGGCTGGAATAAAAAGTGAACCCTTAAATAAGCTCCGAATATAAAAGATAGAAAGCAGAGAAAGAGTGCGAAGGCCCTGCCGCCAAAGGACAGGATTATTTTACCTGCTAATAAATACGTAAATGCACCGAATAACGAAGGCCAGAATTTTAGCCAAAACATACTTGCGCCGAAAAAGTTGGTAATCCATGCAAACACAGAAAGCAGGGGAGGGATTTCCATATAGCCCCATGCCAAATGGTGTGCTTCGGCTAAATATAAAAATTCATCCCGCTGCGGCTCATAATAACCATTTTGCAAAATAAAAGGAAGAATAAATTTTAAAAATGCCAGTAGGTATAATAGGCGGTATTCTTTTTTCATTTATATATTTTTGAAAAGAGCCCTTGGTTTTTTCTTAAAAGCTTTATTCGGGAAATCATCCATGAATAACTTTGCGGGATTAAAAATAATAAATCATATTTGATTAAAATGAGATTTATTTTTAATAAAAAATGTGAGCGATATATGAAACGGTATCAATAAATTTTACATTACGGCTTCAGAAATTGTTCGAAAGTTTATTGTTATTTTTCCTATGTAAAGATATGTGCGAACCACAGCCGGCCGCGATTCCTTCAGTAGCCCATTGCCTAACCCGCCTTTATTGGCTTTCTTCACTCTATCCAGGAAGTAAATTGTCGTTCCAGTCACGGATGACAAATGATTTAATAATCCCTTCAAGTATAAATGGGTCTTCTGTTACAAATTGTTCAGCGGCAACACGGGTTTTAAATATCGACATATTACCACTCTTATCATCAAACGGCCCAATACCAATAACATCACCTCTTTCTATAAATTTATCAGCAACAATTTTATGCCGTGGATAAACAGACATAATAGTTTCCATTGCTGCCCCGGAACCTTCTCCAATTACTACAACTTTCATATTTAATAAAATTTTCAGAGCTTTTATTTATTTGAATGCAGTCCTACCCTATTGCCTTCGGTATCTGTAAAGAAAGCCATGTAACCAGAATTTTCATCAATCAAAGTTTTGGGCATTGAGGTTTTTCCGCCTGCCTTTTCAATCCGGTTAAACACTAAATCTAAGTCAGGGTTAGCGTTCAAATAAATTAAAGCACCTGTTGCACCTGGTTTGTGCATTTCGCTTTTCACCAATGCTCCGCCAACTTTTCCGTTTGCACCTTCGTAGGGAAACATAGCCATTTTCATGCCCATCATTTCCATTGTTGTCAATTCAATTTCAAGAATAGTTTCATAAAATTTTTTTGCCCTTACAAAGTTGGTTACTGGAATTTCGAACCAATTTATTGCATTGGCTTCTGCACTAATTTTTTTTGCCATGATTTTTGTTTTTTAAATTTGTGCAAGGAAAAACAAGGTTCCTTTTCTAAAATT
>JAHEZA010000310.1 GCA_023251335.1 Chitinophagaceae bacterium
TGTTCATTTTTATTCACAGCAATGATTTGTTTCTTTATTAGTACCAATACAAGAGTAATTTCTTACAAGAAGAAAAAGATTAATTAAAGTCTGTGAAAAAGTGCCTGTCAGAAATATTCTTCAGAATCTTTAAAAAATCTTCCACCGAAGATATTTATTTACGGTATGAAAATCTCTGCTGATACGATAGCAGCATAACAACGTTATGTATAAGGCATAGACTAAGCGCAAATTAATTCACATTATGCATGGACAATTTTTTAATTAGCTTCGCTTGCTGTTGTTTATTGCACATGCAAAACTCAATATCAGCAAACATTTATAACTATTGTAAAAAAACAAACTCAAATGCATGAATATGAAAATCCATGTTTTCTACCTGGCTGCCTTAGCAATCTTAGCTGCCTGTAATAATAGTGATAACAAGACAGTCACTGAAACTGAAACTGCGCCCACAGCTCATAAAACGGAGCTTAAACTTCCTGGTGGTTTTTCTGCTACGATTGTCGCCGATTCGTTGGGCCATTTAAGGCACATGGCCATCAATACTAACGGTGATGTATATGTGAGTTTAAGTTCACTGAAAGATGGAAAAGGAATTTACAGGCTGAGTGATACCAACAAGGATGGCACTCTTGATAAGATAACAGGTTTTGCCGGTTATCCCGGCACGGGTATCACCATCCACAATGGGTATCTTTATTCTGCTTCCAACTCCGGAGTTTTCAGGTATAAACTGGATGATAAGGGCGCGGTAACTGATACCGGTGACGCCGAAGAAATTGTAGTGGGATTGGTGGACAAGGGCCGAGATAATTCGAAATCTATTGCCATTGACGATCAAAATAATTTATATGTAACCGTAGGTTCGTACAGTGATGCCTGCAGGCAGGAAGGTTCCGGAAAAGGAATCCCCGGTTGCCCTCTTTTAGATTCGGTGGCAGGCGTATGGCAGTTTAAAGCTGATAAACTCCATCAAAGCTATGGCGATGCGGTGCATTATGCAACGGGAATAAAAAATGCAGTTGGCCTTGCATGGAATGCCAATACCCATTCTTTGTTTGCTACGCAGCATGGTCGCGGGCAATTTGATGATCAATTCCCTCAATATTACACTTCCAAACAAAGCCAGGAATTACCGGCAGAAACTTTATATGAATTACACCAGGGATCGGACGCCGGCTGGCCATTTGTTTATTATGACCCCTTTCAAAAAAAGCTGATACTGGCACCTGAATACGGTGGAGATGGCAAGAAAACCGCCGATAAGAAATACCAGGATCCTGTTGCAGCTTTTCCGGCACACCTTGCACCGGACGACTTGCTATTTTACACGGGAAGTATGTTTCCGGAAAAATATAAGAATGGCGCTTTCATTGCTTTCCACGGTCAGTCACCAGCACTGAAACAGGGATATCTTGTAGCTTTTGTGCCTTTTAAAGATGGCAAGCCTTCAGCGGATTGGGAAATTTTTGATGATAATTTTGCCGGCATGGATTTGAAGGATTCTACCGGCACTATTCAATACCGGCCTGTAGGTTTAGCGCAAGGCCCTGATGGTTCTTTGTATGTTGCCGAAGACCTGAAGGGATCCATCTTCAGGATAAGTTATACCAATGTAAAATAGTGGTCCTAAGTGTTTACTAAATAGAAATCGGTTGAATTTGTTTGTTTACTGTAATAATCATTTCTATCTAATTTGTTTCCTAAACACAGCTAACAATAATGGTTAAACGAAAAATATCTGATAGTGAAACTTTTGATATTTCGCGTAGCTTCTTCTGAATTGGGTATTTTTATATCCATTATTTTCCCGCTTTTTACAGGTAATAGAGCTCATTTTTTTCACCTGAGCTGTCTTTTGCAACACGTATCTTACATACCCAATGAAGGTTGCTGGCCCCGCAACTAAACACTACTTATAATCAGATGTCATCATATTGAAAAGAAGAAATAATAACGCAAGAATCCATCGGCAAATTCCAATCCACAGTGCAATTTTATTCTGATGTTTGATAAATAAAAAAAACAAAGCTGCAATGCCCATTAATAAAAAAAGAATGGCAAAAACCCAATTGGATGACGGTGAATATTTACTCGTATCTAATAGGCCTATAACGTTTAAGAAGAAACGAAATCAAATGTATGTGTTGATAATCGAAATAAGCGCTATCAATATCCGGGAGAACGTCATATAAGAAATTAGTTTTTCTAAGCCGTTGTCAAATTTATAATAATTATTGATTTCAATATCCGGAGAAGATTATTTTTTCGGCGGTTTGGTCCCAATCAAGACTGAATTCCGAAACATGCATCCAAATACGACATTGCAGGATAGATTTTATTTTCTACATTTAGTACGAAATATTTTTTATGTTCACCAACCGGCAGTTAGCAGTTATCATGTTCACCGATATTGTCGGATATACTTCGCTCATGGGCGAGGATGAACAAAAAGCTTTTGATACCATTTTGGAGAACCGTCGGTTGCAACAGCCACTCATCGAAAAATTTAACGGAAAATGGATAAAAGAATTAGGAGACGGTGTACTTGCCAGTTTTCAAACAGTGACTGATGCGGTATTGTGTGCAATTGCCATACAAAAAAAAGTGAAAGAAGAAAATGATTTTCAGCTTCGCATCGGTATTCATCTCGGGGAGGTGGTCTTTGAAAACAATGATGTATTTGGAGATGGCGTTAATATTGCTTCCCGCATCCAGACCATTGCTCCTCCCGGAGAAATTTATTTAACCGAAGCGGTTTATGACAATGTTTTCAATAAAAAAGATATTCATGCGCGGTTTATAACTGAAGCGTCGCTAAAGAATGTAAAAGGCCCGGTAAAAATTTACCAGGTAAACATCGATGATGGTAGCGTTGAATATTCAATTCCCATGTTGAAAAGAGAGTCTGCAAATGGGCAAAAAAGTATTGCAGTGCTTCCTTTTGTAAACCTTAGTAATGATAAAGAACAGGATTATTTCTGTGAAGGCGTTGCCGAAGAAATTTTGAATTCACTTTCGCATCTTAAGAATCTACGCGTCATATCGCGTACTTCGGCTTTCGCGTTAAAAGACAAAAATTTGGGCGCCTCCGAAATCGGAAGGCTTCTTAATGTGGAGTCTCTTTTGGAAGGCAGTGTGCGTAAAGCGGGTAACCGGTTAAGAATTACAACAAAACTGATCAGCGTTTCTGACGGATCGCAACTTTGGTCTGAGCGTTATGATCATGAGCTCGAGGATATTTTTTCAATCCAGGAAAATATTGCAGAAAACGTGGCCACCGCCTTGCGGGGCGTTTTAACCAGTAAAGAAAAAGACGCCATGCGCAGGCCAGAAACTAACATAGAAACCTATGAATATTTCTTAAAAGGCAAACAATATTATCATCGGTTGTCATTTAATGAGTCAAAGAAATATTTTGAAAGAGCCATAGAACTTGATCCGGAATATGCGCTTGCTTATGCCGGGCTAGCCGATGTCTATTCGTGGCTTTACGCGTGGGAAGGTGGAAATCCTGCCGACCTTGAAGCTGCCGAAAACAATAGCCGAAAGGCGCTTTCGCTGGCTCCCGACTTGTCTCAAAGCCACACAGCCATAGGTTCTGTACTGGCGCTCAGTAAAAAATATCAAGCCGCCGAAAAGGAGTTTAAAAAAGCAATCCGGCTCAACCCCAACTCTTATGGCGCCTATTATTCTTATGGAAGAACCTGCTTCGCACAAGGCGAGACTAAGAAAGCAGCTGAACTATTTCTCAAAGCTTCGCAGGTACGACGGGAAGATTATCAAAGTATGCTGCTGCTGGCGCAATGCTTACGCATACTCGGGAAAAAGGAAGCCATTGAAACGTCTAAGGAAGGCATGAAAAGAGCAAGAAAACAACTGGAACTTGATCCGTCAGACAGAAGAGTTCTTTCTTTGGGTGCCTCTGAGCTTCTCCATAGTGGAGAAAGAGAAGAAGCTTTGGCGTGGATCACCAAGGCACTGGAATTATACCCGGATGATGCAGGAGTCTTAATCAACGGAACCTGTATTTATGCGATAGATAATCAAATTGAAAAGGCGCTTGACTTGCTGGAAATAGCCGTGGGTAAAGGTTATGGAAAAAGAGATTGGATAGAACACGATCCGGATTATGATTCTTTAAGGGAGGAGCCACGGTTTAAGGCGTTGATGAAAAAACTACCGTGAAAAATTAATATTATCCCTAAATTTTTACGAATAGAAATCGGGTGAATTTGTTTGTTTACCGGATAATAAATTTGAAACAATGTACTGCACATTAT
>JAHEZA010000015.1 GCA_023251335.1 Chitinophagaceae bacterium
GTTGGTTTACTGCATGCATTTTTTTCATTTTTTTTATAATTCATCCATCTTCTTTAAAATGATTTCGCGATTCTTTTTTGATGCCATCTATCCGGGTAAACGGCTTGCTGTACTTTTGTTTATTAATATCGCCTCGTAATTATTTTTCTACCGGAGTAATACAAAAGGGATGTCGGTTTTTCCATCAGCAATTTATTATAACCACAGTTTGTACAAATCAATCTGACGGTACTTTCTCCGGTTTTTTAAAACGAAAAATCATCGGGTCAGTGTTTTCGGTTATATTGTTTGAGATTTTGTCTGATTTAATTGTGGGACAAAAATTATTAATGCACTTTATAATTGTTCCGTCATTTTGTGTATCAAAACTGACACACAAGCTGTATCAAAACCGAACACTTATATTTTTTCTTAAAATCTAACAGATTGAAAATGAACACCAAAATATGTGGCTTGGTTTTTTGAGGAGACAGTAGTGAAATTATAAACCGATAAACGAATCAATAAATTAACCATAAAACAAATTAACCCAATTAACCATTTAACCAATAAAACATGCTCTCTCTAAAAAAGATTTACAAATGGTACAACAATGGCGTCAACCGCACATTTGTTTTAAAAGATATTCATCTTGATGTAAGAGAAGGTGAATTTATTTCTATTATGGGACCGTCAGGTTCAGGGAAATCAACGCTCCTGAACGTGATTGGAATGCTGGACGATCCTAATGAAGGCGAATATACCTTTATGGGTGAAGATGTATTTAAGCTGAAAGAAAAACAACGTTCACACCTGTTTAAAACACATATTGGCTTTGTGTTCCAGGCCTACCATTTAATTGATGAATTAACTGTTTATGAAAATATAGAAACACCGTTAATTTATCAGAACATCAAAGGTTCTGAAAGAAAATCAATGGTAGCGGATATGCTTGACCGGTTTCAGATCGTCGGGAAGAAAGATCTTTTTCCAACGCAGCTTTCGGGTGGTCAGCAACAATTGGTAGGTATAGCACGGGCCTTGATTGTAAAACCCAAATTGATTCTTGCGGACGAACCGACCGGCAACCTTAATTCAAAACAAGGTGAATATATCATGGATGTTTTTAAAGAACTAAACAATGAAGGTGTAACGATCATCCAGGTAACGCATTCAGAAAAAAACGCGGAATACGGATCGAGGATTGTGAATTTATTGGATGGGAGAGTTGATTTGCAAAAATAAAAAATAAGAAATTTTAAATCAGAAATAAGGAGTTATGAAATCATTTTTTCTAATCGTGTTATTTGCGTGCTTTGCAATATTTGCATCGGCACAAAATAAACTGACATTAAAGGACGCAATTGAAATAGGAATTTCAAAAAATTTGGATGTGTTACAATCCGGCCTGCAAATGCAAGAAGCTGGCATAACGCTGAAGCAATCAAAAGAAAATAAGTTACCAGATCTAAACGCCGTGGCTAACCAGGGTATCAATTTTGGAAGAAGCATCGATCCCTATACCAACTCATATATTGACCAAAGTGTAGGTTATGTAAACTATGGCGCAAGCACCAATTTTGTGTTATTCAGTGGGGGAACCTTGCGAAACGAAGTCAAATCAAAAAAACTGGGATATGAAGCATCACAAATGGAATTGCAACAGGCAAAAGACAATCTTACCATCAAGATCATACTTGCCTATTTGCAGGTGCTTAATGCGGACGAAGTCCTGGCTCAATCAAGGGATTTTGCAAAGGTCACACAGGAACAGGTGGACCGGTTGGACGTGTTAAATAAATCTGGCAGTATATTACCCTCAAATTTTTATGACCTGAAAGGCCAACTTGCCAATGATCAAATAACGATTGTAGAAAACAAGGCTGCTTTAGAGTCTGCAAAAGTGGCGTTGTCACAGCTTTTAAATATCCCCTATGATAAAAGCCTTGAAGTGGAAAAAATTCCTGAAACTAATTTCAATATAAATTATACCGATACACCGGATCAAATATTTGCCGCCGCTTTGAAACAATTTGCCGAAGTAACAGCAACGGAACTAAGAACCAAAAGTGCTGAGAAGAACATAAGGTCTGTAAAAGGACAGTTATTTCCTACTCTTGGTTTTAATGGCAACATCAATACTAACTATTCGAGTGTGGCTACCCGCGACTTTTTTATAAATACTACTGAGGGGCCTACTTCAAATTACGTTACCGTAGATGGAGCCAATTATCCCGTAATTGCACAACATGATAATTACAATACTCAAAAAATTATTTTTGGGAACCAGTTAAACAACAATCTGTATTATACCCTAAATCTTGGCCTTAACATTCCTCTTTTCAATGCGCACCGCGTAAGAAACCAGGTAAAACTGGCCACGCTTAATTATCAAAATAATGAATTGATAGAGCAGCATACGAAAACCCAATTGCAGCAAAATATTGAACAGGCCTATGTAAACCTGAATGCGGCGATGGATAAATATAAATTGTTGCGGGAACAGGTGGACGCTTTTGCTGAATCGTTTCATAGTGCAGAAATCCGTTTCAACTCGGGTGTGATCACTTCAGTAGATTACCTGGTTGTAAGCAATAGCTATAACCGCGCGCAAAGTAATTTAACTACCGCGAAATATGATTTTGTTCTGAGAGAAAAAATCCTGGATTATTATGCAGGAAAGCCACTCTGGTAGTTTTAAGTACAACATAATTCTGCGCAGATTTACCCCATGTATTTTATTACATGAGAAGAGCAAATAAAAATTCCATTAAAAAGAGTGATTGGTTTAACGGCTTCTAAGTTTTACCTTGCCTGGGGAAAGAGGGATGTGTGAGGATAGATCATCTTAAAAATATTTATGAAGAATATTAAGTTGATAGAAGTTCCAAGCGAGATTGGAGCAGGCACGCGCGGAGCCAGTCTTGGTATAGATGCTATCAAAATAGCCGCCCTGGATTTTATGAGCAATTTCTTTGTTCATTTTCCTTCCGAAAAAGTAGAAACAGAAAATCATTTGTTATTTGAACCGATACAATCGCCGTATGCAAAAAGAATAAGTGGCGTAGCGACTATGTATGATCGTGTTTCTAAGGCAGTAAAAGAAAGTATGAAAAATAATTTTTTCCCGGTAGTAATTAGCGGTGATCATAGTATAGCGGGAGGAACGATAGCTGGAATAAAAATGGCAAAGCCGAATAGTCGCCTTGGTATTATCTGGATTGATGCGCACGCCGATCTTCACACACCATATACTACACCCTCCGGCAACATGCATGGAATGCCTTTGTCAATTTCTATTGGCGAAGACAATGAGGAAAATAAAGTACATCAGCTCGACGAAAAAACAAAAAAAGAATGGGATCAGTTGAAAAATTTCGGAAAAATTAATCCTAAAGTATTAGGCGAGGATATTGTTTTTATTTCGCTTCGCGATTTTGAAAAAGAAGAAAAACAACTCATAGATAAATATGGGATGAAAGTAATTACTACCAGTGAAGTGAGAAGGAAAGGCCCGGAAAGTGTGGTGCGATCTGCAATCAGGTATCTTACCGAATGC
This sequence comes from Chitinophagaceae bacterium, assembly GCA_023251335.1. Lineage (GTDB taxonomy): Bacteria > Bacteroidota > Bacteroidia > Chitinophagales > Chitinophagaceae > Ginsengibacter. Next base: position 3,539 of record JAHEZA010000015.1, read on the forward strand.
ACCGATATTTATGTAAGTTTTGATGTCGATTGCCTGGATTCTTCTATTACTAAAGGTACCGGAACCCCTGTCAGTAATGGATTACGCGAAAGGGAAGCCGAAGATCTTGTAAGTAAATTTATGCAAAACCGGAAAATATGTTGTTTTGAGATAACTGAAGTAAATCCTACTCTCGATAAAGAAAATCTGATGTCAGAAATCGCTTTTAATATTTTGCAACGGAGTGTGAATGTGTTGATGATGAATTGATAATTCGCTAATGTGCCAAGGGCTCGATTTCATTCAGGTAAATTTAAAATTCATTAAGTGTCTTATTTTAGAACAATGGCGCTCAACGCCGGCAAATTCAGGCATATTTCAAATGAATAGCCTTTTTTATCTAATTGGATAGTTTTAATTTCCTGTTTACTGAATTTTCCTGTCCCAAAATATTGCTCATCGTCACTACAGAAAATTTGTTTCCATGACGCTTTGTTTTTTGTTTTTATTTTCCAATCATATCGTTCAACAGGAGTCATATTAAAAACAACCAGTAAATTATCTTTTTCATTTTTACCTTTTCGCAAATACGACATCACACATTCATTGCGATGATCCAGGTCAACCCATTCAAAACCTTTCGGATCGAACTGGTATTCATAAAATGAAGGATGAGAGGTGTACAATTTATTGAGATCAATTAAACATTGTTGTAATTTTTTATGTGGTTCATAAACGAGCAAGTTCCAATCAAGTTCACTTTGATAATTCCATTCGCTTGTTTGGCCGAATTCGTTCCCCATAAATAACAGTTTGCCTCCCGGGTGAGTATACATGTAGGAATATAAGAGGCGCAGGTTAGCAAATTTTTGCCATTCATCTCCGGGCATCTTATAAAGCATGGGGGATTTTCCATGTACCACCTCATCATGACTCAATGGAAGAACAAAATTTTCATCATAATAATACGCCATACTAAAAGTGAATTTATCCTGTGCATCTTTTCTGAATAAGGGATCGACATGAAAATAGTCGAGGGTGTCGTGCATCCAGCCCATCATCCATTTCATGCCAAAGCCCAGGCCATCGTGAGTCGTAAGGCCTGTAACCTGCGGCCAATCAGTAGATTCCTCCGCAATCATTTGCACATCCGGGAAATCGCGGTAAACCATTTCATTCAGGCTTTTTACAAATGCGATGGCTTCTATATTTCCATTGCCACCAAATTCATTAGGTTCCCACTCACCCTCTTCCCTTGAATAATCAAGCCGAAGTATGGAACTTACTGCATCTACGCGTAAGCCATCCACATGATATTTATCAAACCAATAACGGGCATTGCTTATCAAAAAAGATCTCACTTCTCCTCTCGCATAATTAAAAATATAAGAATTCCAGTCAGGATGAAAACCCTTCCGCATATCCGCGTATTCATAAGTATGCGTGCCATCAAACATATATAATCCATGAGCATCATGTGGGAAATGTGAAGGAACCCAATCCAGAATAACGCCAATATCTTCGTTATGAAAAGCCTCCACCAATTTCATAAAATCCTCGGGTATGCCAAACCGCGAGGTAGGCGCATAGTAGCCACAACCCTGGTAACCCCAACTTCCATCATAAGGAAATTCCATTACAGGCATCATTTCCACATGAGTAAATCCCATTTTCTTTACGTAAGGCACCAGAAGCCTGATCATCTCTTCGTAGGAAGTAACCGAAAATTCATCGTCAGGATCAGGTTTCATCCAACTTCCCAGGTGTACTTCATATATACTCCACGGTGCGTTTAAAGAATTGATTTTTTTACGTTTAGCCATCCACGTTGCATCGTTCCATTTGTATTGAATGTCTTTTGTTTTGGAAGAGGTAGCAGGCCGTGTTTCCCAGTGAACTGCAAAAGGATCGCCCTTCAATATCCTCGCCCCTTCAAATCCATTGATGTAATATTTATAATTAGAGAATTCCTCAACATCGGGAATGAATCCTTCCCAGATCCCGGATCTTTCTAACCTTACAAACAATGGATGCGCCTCAAAATTCCAATGATTGAAATCTCCAACAACGCTAACATAGGTCGCATTTGGCGCCCATACAGAAAAATAATAGCCCTTCTTGTTTAGAACGGTAATCGCGTGTGAACCAAATATTTTATAGAGGCTATAATTAGTTCCATTCTGGAAATTCCTGATGTCTTCTTCATTCATTAATGAATAGTTCCAAACAGGCTTCCCGGAATCAACAAAATTTTCTTCCTCGTAAGGCGTTTTCTTATTTGGCATATTGCAATTTACATTTTTTGTATATAGAAATTTTGAAGGAACAATTGATCTTACATAAAAAAATAATCCATAATTCCATGATTTCTATTTGTTGTTAACATTCAACTTTTGATCTTTTTTGAAAAAAAAACGATAATGTTGCAACGTATTTGCTGTCTTACCTATCCAAAACTAATGAGAAGAACAATTTACGTTATTTTAATCTATTTTTCTCCCCAGGTTGTTCTTTGCCAAAATGCGGTGATCAAAGGCAGTATATTGGATTCATCTGCTAATTTTTCACCCGTTAATGCGGTAATTTCAGTTTTGCGATCTAATGACTCTACACTTGTAAGATTTTCCAGGAGCGACAAAAACGGAAAATTCCAAATCAATAAATTGGATACCGGCAGATATCTATTGCTCATTTCATATCCCAACTATGGCGACTATATAGATCATATAAGATTACAAAATAACCAGACTATTAACTTAAATAAAATCTACTTGACGCAAAAGGCAAAATTGCTGGAAGCTATTATTGTAAGGCAGGCTGCCATGAGGATAAAAGGTGACACAACTGAATTTACTGCTGATAGTTTTCATGTAAAACCCAATGCAACTGTCGAAGACCTCTTAAAAGAACTACCCGGCGTACAGGTTGATAAAGACGGAAAAATAACGGCCCAGGGCCAGCAGGTACAGAAAATCCTGGTGGATGGAGACGAATTCTTTAGCGATGATCCCACTGTTGCCACCAGGAATTTAAGAGCTGATGCGGTAGATAAAGTACAAGTTTATGATAAAAAAAGTGATCAGGCCACTTTCACCGGCATTGATGACGGAGAAAAAACAAGAACGCTCAACCTGAAATTGAAAGACAATGCCAAACATGGATATTTTGGCAAAGCATCTGCCGGTGCACTCACAGAATATTATAACGCTGCGGCAATGATCAATGCATTTAAAGCCAAAAGAAAACTATCCGCTTTCACTATTGCCAGTAGCACAGACCAGACTGGTCTTAATTTTGATGATTCAAGAAATTATGGTTTTGAAAACCAGGACGTATCATTTGACGGGGGAAGTGTAACGGTAACATCAGACAATGCAACAGACCTTGGTGTTTCTAATTTCTATGGGCCAGGGTTGCCAAAAAGCGTGAAAGCAGGACTACATTTTTCAAATCAGTGGGATCAGGATAAATACAATGTCAACGGTAATTATGTATTGAATCAAATGTCAACAGTAACTGACGGCAACACTTACACGCAAAACATTCTTGCCGATTCTCTTTATTATACAAGGAATGAAGCAACCTCTCATTCGAACAAGCTACGAAATACACTAAGCGGAAAAATGGAAATACAATTAGATTCTTCTTCGTCATTAAAATTAACTGCGTTTGGCAGCGTCAGCACCAACAGTGTTTCCAATGAAGATCAGACAGAAGCTTTAAGTGAGGAAATCAAACCCGTTAACAGTAGTAAGCGAAATATTTCTTCCGATGGCAATAACGCTAATTTCATATCATCTTTACTTTGGAGAAAGAAACTCAAAAAGAACGGGCGTACTATTTCAATTTCTTTTAACGAGCGATTCGTTGGATCGGACAGTAAAGGATTTTTAAATAATCGTTCGGATTTTTATGACACAGATGGAATGCTCTATAGTACAGACACAACAGACCAGAATAAAATCAATAATACTTCTAATAATATAATTGGCCTGAAAGCAACCTATACGGAACCTCTTTCAAAAAAATCATTCCTGGAATTCAATTACTCACTTTATAACAATAACAGCAAAAATGAAATTGAAACTTTTGATAAAGGTATAAGTGGAAAATATGAAGTGCTGGTAGATTCACTAAGTAATAATTTTAAATACCACTATCTAACAAATAGTGGAGGTATCAATTATCTTTTCAATGACAAAAAAGTAAATTTTTCGTTTGGCGGAAACGTTGCAAACACTACATTTCAGCAGACAGACATGTTGCTGGATACTTCACGAAAATCAAATTATTACAATTTATTTCCGCGCGCCACTTTCAGATACAAGATAAACGCTTACAGCAATTTTAATATTTCTTACAGTGGGAGCACCAGACAACCGACTATTGACCAGGTTCAACCCTTAAAAAACAATAATGATCCTTTAAATATCATTGTGGGGAACCCCAATCTGAAACAGCAGTTTTCTAACAATTTTAATTTGGTTTTTAGAGGCTACCAGGTGCTCAATCAACGGTTCTTTTATCTCGGAGCTAATGCCGATTTTACAGAAGACCAAATAAGCAGTAGCTATACAATTGATACAATGGGCAGAAAAGTGAGCCAATATGTAAATGTTAATGGTAACCGTTCAGCCAGTATCTATGGCGGCGTTGGGATGAAAATACCTAAAACTAATATCATGATCCAGGTGGCGCCAAATATTAGTTTTTCACAGTATGCAAATTACATTAATGGCGAAGAAAATATGACAACAAGCGCCTACTACGCCGCTAGATTTGCTATGGTGATGAATAAAAAGGATGCTTACGAATTCGGCGTTGCGATTAACCCAGCTTACAATAATTCCAAATCAAGTATTAGTTCTGTGGCTGCCACCCGTTACTGGACCGGTGTTTTTTCGGCCGAAGGCGATTATCAGCTACCTTGGAAAATGGAATTAGGATCGGATGTTGATTTTAATCTAAGACAAAAATTAGGTTCTTACGATCAGAATACCAACGTGATTTTATGGAATGCGTACATGGAGAAGAAATTGCTGAAAAAAGACATACTCACTTTGCGTGTAAGCGTTAATGACATACTCAACCAGAATGTAGGATTTAGCCGTACCATTCAGCCTGAGGCAATTGAGGAAAAGCATTATCTTACTTTCCAACGATATGGACTTATTACGCTTACTTATAATTTTAACAATAAAGGTGGGGCCAGCCAGCCAACATCAACATTTTAATATTGAAAAAATGATAAAAATAATTTTTACCGCGTTCATTTTTTTCATTGTCAAATACACCTTTGCACAAGCGCAATTTATTTCGAAGGGAATTATAGAATTTGAAAAACGTACCAATATGTGGGCAGACCTGAAAGGGAGCTACGCCGAGCAAATGAAAAAAACGGTTCCTGAATATAAAACTGACTATTTCAATTATGAATTTGATAATGACAAATCAATCTATGCACCGGGCCGCGAATCAAATAACAAGCCATCTTCTTTTTTGGGAATGCCTGCAACCGATAATCAGGTTTACAGCGATTTTAAAACAAAAAAATATATTGCAAAAAAGAATGTTTTTGAAAAAACTTTTTTGATTGAAGATAGTTTAAGAAATGCAACGTGGAAAATCACGAATGATTTCAGAGAGATTGCAGGCTTCAATTGCAGAAGGGCTACTACTGTCATCATGGATTCTATTTTTGTAGTGGCATTTTATACCGACCAAATCATGATTCCCGGAGGACCGGAAAGTTTCAATGGCTTGCCTGGAATGATACTGGGATTAGTTATTAACCGACTACACACTACCTGGTATGCTACAAAAGTGGAGTTGGCTGACGTAGATATTAATGATATCACCCCTCCCAAATCGGGCAAGAAAACCGATAATGAAAAATTACTGGAAGTGTTGAAATCTTCCATGAAAGTTTGGGGAGCTGACGCCGTCAGCAATATATGGGCGTCAATGATTTGAAACCTAATTCACCGTGTTATTGTTTAATTGCTTTAGATAAAAATTAGAAATTTACATTTTTTGTTGCTCTGCTATACCCGGCATTTGCCTTGCCATTTATTTCCGTTTTTAAAGAAATGATTAACTTTATTGTCAACCTATTTTTCAATTATGAAGACGCTGTTATTACCGGTTGATTTTACACCGGCTTCCGAAAACGCGATAAATTTTGCCGTTGAATGGAGCATGAAATATCTTTATGAAAGAATTATTATCGTAAAATCATTTTATACTTCCATGTACGAAAGTGTAATCATGGCGGGAGAATTTGCCAATGTAGACCAGCAATACCTGAATCTTATAAGAGAAAAAGAAAAGGAGCGCCTGGATAATTTATGTAAAACAGTTAATGGAAAAACGAATGATGGGATTCTGGTACAATCTTCTGTAAGCGAATTGCCGCTTGTAAGGACTATTAATGAACTCATAAAATCTGAACGACCTGAAATGATATTGCTGGGCAACGACCAGGTAAATAATTATAATGTAGCTTTTGTATCAGGAAACGTGATAAGCATTGCCAAAAGCAGCCCGGTGAAGGTTTTGGTTGTTCCCGCAAATTGTTCCTACAAGCCGATTCAGGAAGTGTTGGTACCCTGCGACTACAATTCAGTTGAATCGCTAAATAAAATAAATAGCCTTCGCTCATCACCACGTTGGCATGATGTAAAGCTTCTCGTACTGAATGTAAATACTAAGAAAAGCCACATCAATCCGGATGAAAATATCAAGGCTGCTGAAAATAGCCTGCATGAATATTTAAAAAATTTCAGACACGAAATTTATTATTCTGAAGATAAAAATGTAATAAGAGGCATACTCAATTTTCCAAAAATAAACGAAGTGCAATTGATGTTTGCGCTACCTGGCCGTTATAGTTTTCTTTATTCTTTAACGCATAAAAGCGTATCCGAAGCGCTTTATAAAAATGCCTCTTTGCCGGTAATGATTCTTAAATAGTTTATTGACAGCAGGCAAAGAAATAAGGCTAATTCTCATTTTTAACGAATCAGTTTTCACGGATATTAATGATATTTTTTTTGATTTTTGTTTTCATCTCCTGTGGAATGTGATTTAGTATTTCCTCATTAAGGATATTGATCAATCGTTCCTTCACAAAATAACGATACGTAACCAGCCCGATTTCCCGAACCGGCGCCGGCGCTTTAAAATAACGAACATTATTTTTTTGTTTTGCACTCATATCCTTCAATGCCAGCATTGGCAGTATCGTAATTCCTTCATTGGTCTCTACAATCTTCTTCAAGGTTTCGATGCTTCCGGTAGCAAAATCAAGCTGGTGCAACTCTTTTTCTTTATTTCTCAACTCGCATAAATTGAAAGCTTGTGCACGAAGGCAATGACCTTCTTCGAGTAAGCATAACCGGTTTACGTCGATATCATTAGCCAGCACATATTTCTTTTTCAATATTTTTTCTCCCGATGCGGCATAGACTACAAAGGGTTCGTAAAACAGTGTTTGCTCCATGATAGATGGCAGCCTCAGCGGTGTAGATAACAATCCCGCATCCAGGCTGTGATTCTCTAATTGGTGAATAATATCATCTGTTGTAAGTTCACTGATCCTGAGCCTGACCATTGGATATTTTTTTAAAAATGAATTCATAAACAAAGGCAAAAGGTAAGGCGCCAGTGTTGGGATAATTCCGATTCTTAATTCGCCACTTAGTTCTCCCTGCGCTTCTTTTACAATTTCTCCAAGGCGGCTGCTTTCGTGCAAAATTATTTTAGACTGTGCGATAATTTTCTTTCCTATATCAGTTGGCACCACCGGCTGACGGCTTCTGTCAAAAATTTTTACTTCCAATTCATCTTCCAGTTTTTTGATCATCATACTAAGGGTAGCCTGAGTAACGAAACACTTTTCTGAGGCCTTTACGAAATGCCGGCAGTTGTCTACGGCTACAATGTATTCTAATTGTTGAATATTCATAAGTATTTTTTCATTTAAAAAACGCCCTCTAATCCGCTATCAACTCATCCGAAACTTTCTAATCCTTCATAGGTGACATCTATACGAATATAGATTAATATCGGTATCATTAATATATTACCCATTAACATAATTGAAGATTGACTAAAATACAATTTAGAAAATCGAAAACACGCTTTTCAGAACTAAAGCGAAATCTAACAAAACAATAGAAGTACTTTTTCATTCTAACCCTTTCTTTTCACGAACTTTGACTGAAATCTTTTCAAGAATGAATATAAAATTATCCTCAATACCATTTTCATTATTAGAACTGGCAACCGTATCGGAAGGTGATTTACCAAAAGATACCTTTATTAAAATCCTCGACCTCGCTAAGCATGTCGAAGAATTTGGTTATAATCGTTATTGGCTTTCTGAGCACCATAACATGGTTAGCGTTGCAAGCGCTGCTACTTCTGTTTTGATAGGATACATTGCCGCGGGCACTTCAACCATCCGCGTAGGTTCGGGCGGCATCATGCTTCCCAACCATTCTCCGTTGGCTGTCGCAGAACAGTTCGGTACATTAGAATCTATTTATCCCGGAAGAATTGATTTAGGCTTAGGCCGCGCGCCGGGAACAGACCAACAAACCGCCATGGCATTACGAGGTGACTTTTTCAATAACGCGCAAGAGTTTCCACAAAACGTACTAAGGCTACAAACTTATTTTTCTGAAGAAAACAAAATAGCAAAAGTAAGAGCCATTCCCGGCGAAGGGCTACACATTCCTATCTGGATACTTGGATCAAGCACCGATAGCGCACAACTTGCCGCTGTTTTAGGACTGCCTTACGCATTTGCCACTCATTTTGCTCCGGCACAATTTGAAGCGGCTATTCAGTTATACAGAGAAACTTTCAGACCATCTGCATCTCTTAAAGAACCTTATGTAATGGCTTGTGTAAATATGATAGCGGCAGACACGGATAAAGAAGCCAATAAATTAGCCACTTCACTTTACCAGATGTTTATAGGGATCGTAACAGGGCATAGAAAACTCTTGCAGCCGCCTGTTGATAATATGGATAAGCTATGGACTGATTACGAAAAAGAATTAACCTCTCAAATGCTGAACTATTCTTTTATTGGTAATCCTGAAACTATTAAGGAACAAATGCAGCAATTCATCAACGAAACAAAAATCAATGAAATCATGGTGATCTCAAATATATATGATCACAAGGCTAAGATTCATTCTTACGAGCTCTTCGCTCAGATAATAAAAAACGCTTTATGATATAACAATAAAATGGAATTTACGTTTAGTTAGAATTATTGCAACAGATAAAACAAGAATTTCCATTATTTGTTTATTTACTGAAAACTCACAGGTAAACCTCGCTGGGTAGTACTTATGATTCTCACCGGTTCCGTTTTAAATTCATTATTTTTTTTGCCGCACAATTAATTCATTAAGCTGGCGTTATAATAATATATCCCATAAAAGACTGGCTAGTATGAATCCCATTTTTTATTCATGCTAGCCGGTTTAACTAAAATCCAATATCGCTTTAAAGTCCAACTGACAATGAAGAAACAAAGAAAAGAAAAAACCACTGTCCTTTTTGTAAACAAGGATGCCCAGGGCATCAAACCTATGAAGATTTCCGCGGGACTAATCCTCAACTGGAAAAAATATGTAGCCGGCATTTCGTTCATCTTTATAGCTTTAATTGGAGCTATTATTTATTTAAGTTCTCACAGTATTCAGCAACAAAAAACACAGATCGTTCTAACTCACCGTGTTGACACGTTGCAAACTGTAATAGAAAAAGTGGATACCAGCGCGGTGCGCAAAAAGTTTTCAAATATTGATAAGGAGTTATCGACTATTAATGATTACCTGAAGGCGAGGGGCATCAAGCCAACCTTTAAAGGGCCAGAAGGTGGCGAATCAGACGACGATATCATTTCAACCGATGAGATTAGTGATTTCTAC
>JAHEZA010000311.1 GCA_023251335.1 Chitinophagaceae bacterium
CAGGGCTGGATGGATTGGAATAAATCAAATTATATTCCTCATTACGATAACTGGAAAAGTGGAATGCTTGAATGGGAAAAAACAATCAACTCTCTCGCTTCCGGAATAAAATGCGCTGCAAAAGTAAATACGGTAAGTCCCGGGTATCTGGAAGAACTTAGATATTCAGCGAACGGATTGGAAAAATTATTTGAATATGAAAGAGGTAAATGTTTTGGAATATTAAATGGAATAGATTTCGATGTTTGGAATCCCGAAACAGATACTTATTTAGAAAACAAATATGGGTTGGAAAATTATAAAGAACAAAAGCCGGCCAACAAAAAAATATTGTGCGAACGTTTTAATCTCGATGAATCAAAGCCGTTGATTGTTTTTATAGGAAGGTTGGTTGAAGAAAAAGCTGCTGATCTTTTGCCGCAGGCGATAGGCGATTCCATTTATCACATGGAAGGACGAATGAATTTTTTGGTGTTGGGAAGTGGCGATCCGGATACGGAATACCGCCTCAGCCATTTGCACAGTCATTTTTTCGGGTATTATAATTCGCATCTTGGTTACAATGAAACTTTAAGTCACTTAATGTATGCGGGCGCGGATTTTTTATTAATGCCCAGCAGGGTAGAGCCTTGTGGATTGAACCAAATGTATGCGCTGCGATATGGTACCATCCCGATAGTAAGGCGCACAGGTGGCTTACGTGATACGGTAAAAGATTTTGGCGAAGAAGGCGGATTTGGAATTTGTTTTGATACCGCGTCGGTGGGGGATATTACTTATTCAATTCACAGATCTTTGGAATTATATGCAGAGAAGGAGAAGATGGATGAAATAATTGAGTATATTATGCAAATTGATCACAGCTGGGAAAGAAGCGCGGGGATTTATATTAACTTGTATAATGCCTGAGGATGGTGAACGTTTCTTATAATTGATAATTGACAACTGACAATTCACGCTATCAGTCAAACAATAAATAATCCGGAATTATAATTGTTAACTTTATAAAATTAATATCAAATGCAAGCAAATATGTGGATTAGCAAATCAGTAATTGCGGTGATACTTGGCGGCGGAGCCGGTACGCGGTTGTTTCCGCTTACACAAAACAGAAGTAAGCCCGCGGTTCCGATCGCAGGAAAATATCGTTTAGTGGATATTCCTATTTCGAATTGTATCAATTCAAATATCAACAGGATATACGTGCTTACCCAATATAATTCCGCGTCTTTGAATAAGCATATAAAAAACACCTACCAGTTTAGTAATTTCAGCAGCGGGTTTGTGGATATATTGGCTGCTGAACAAACACCTGAAAGTTCTGAATGGTTCCAGGGAACCGCCGACGCGGTGCGGCAATCCCTGAGACATTTAGAAAACGTGGAGTATGACCACGTACTTATTTTATCGGGCGATCAGCTTTATCAAATGGATTTTGGAAATATGTTCAGAACACACGTTAAGGATGATACGGATCTTTCTATTGCCACGATTCCGGTAACAGAAAAAGAGGCGACAGAATTTGGTATTTTAAAATCTGATGAAGAAAATAAAATTGTTTCATTTGTAGAAAAGCCCGGACTTGATGTTTTACCCGAATGGGTAAGCGATACCAAAGAAGCGATGCAGTCGTTGGGAAGAAACTACCTGGCCTCCATGGGGATTTATTTATTTAAAAAAGAAGTTTTGTTAGATCTCTTGAATGTGCAGAAAAATGATGCAAAAGATTTCGGAAAAGAAATTATTCCTTATGCCATACAGGGTCTCAAAGTGAGCAGTTATCAGTATGGCGGCTACTGGACGGATATTGGAAATATTTCTTCATTTTTTGAGGCTAATCTGGGCCTAACAAAAGAATTGCCGGAGTTCAATCTTTTTCATAATGATCAACGCGTTTATACACGCCCGCGAATGTTGCCGCCGTCAAAGTTCAGCGGAACTACTCTCCTAAATACCATCGCGGCTGATGGTTGTATTATACATGCGGAAAAAATGGAAAATTGTGTAGTAGGTATCCGGACGAGAATTGGCTATGGTACCAAAGTATTCCGGTGCTACCTGATGGGAAGCGATTATTATGAAACCATAGAAGATATGGGTTTTGATGAAGAAAAAGGTGTTCCCAAATTAGGTGTTGGCGACAATTGTTATATCAATAATGCCATTATTGACAAGAACGTAAGGATTGGAAATAATGTAAGTATAAATGGAGGGTCACATCTTGAAAACAGTGACCATGAGTTATACACCGTAAAGGACGGGATAGTGGTTGTAAAAAAAGACAGCATTATTCCTAATGGTTTTACAATAGGATAATATTTCCGAAAAACAATTCGGGTATTAATAATAATTGTATTTTTATGAAAGTGTAGTTTTTACACTTTCATTTTTTTACATAAATGATTGCAATGGCGTCAACCCATCCCGTTCCAAAACATAAACTTACATTCAGGCAAATCATCAACATGAGTTTTGGATTCTTCGGGATTCAATTTGGATTTGCGTTGCAGAATGCCAATGTATCCCGCATCTTTCAAACACTCGGCGCTGAGATTGACCAGATTGGATTTCTATGGGTAGCGGCGCCACTAACAGGGTTGTTAGTACAGCCGATAATAGGTTACTTAAGCGACAGAACGTGGCATAGCAAATGGGGGAGAAGAAGACCTTTCTTTTTTATAGGCGCAGTGCTTGCGTCTATCGCACTATTCTTAATGCCACAATCCACCATGCTTTGGATGGCAGCGGTTTTATTGTGGGTGCTCGATGCTTCCATTAATATTTCTATGGAACCATTCAGGGCTTTTGTTGGCGACAAATTGATCTCTTCACAGCGAACAACCGGATTTGCCACTCAGACATTTTTCATTGGGCTTGGCGCGGTAATAGCTTCTTTATTGCCCTACATTTTTACCAACGTTTTTCATGTCAGTAATACGGCGCCCGACGGGCAGATAGGCGATTCTGTAAAATATTCTTTTTATATAGGCGCCTTTGTTTTCTTCGTTTCGGTGTTGTGGACCGTATTAACTTCAGATGAACTTCCACCGGAAAATATCGAAGAATGGAAATTGGAAAAATGAAAATCCAAGGGATTGGCGGCGGCCATAAAAGAAATTACCGTGGGGATTTTTTCTATGCCCAAAACGATGGCGCAACTGGCCGTTGTACAATTTTTTACATGGGTAGGTTTTTATTGCATGTGGCTTTATACTACAGCCGCGATTGCCCAAAATGCTTACGGAACAATTGATACGACGTCTAAAGCTTTTCAGGATGCGGGAGATTGGGTCGGTGTTATGTTTACCGTGTATAATGGAATCTCGGCGTGCCTTGCTTTTTTACTGCCCATACTGGCAAAGCGAATAGGACGAAAATATACTCATTTGATCAGTCTTGTCATTGGAGGTATTGGTTTGCTCTCGCTTATTTTTATTAAATCTCCCAACCTGCTTTTGTTACCTATGATTGCTGTAGGATTGGCCTGGGCTTCCACGCTCACGATGCCCTATGCAATCCTCGCGGGAGCATTGCCTCCGGCAAAAATGGGTTTTTACATGGGCGTGTTTAATTTCTTTATTGTGATACCTCAATTGATTGCGTCGTTTGTGATGGGTTATCTTATCAAAGATGTATTTCATGAGCAGGCTATTTATGCTTTGGTAATTGGAGGTGTTTCTATGGTGATTGGTGGAATCTTAAATTTTATTGTGAGAGATGATGATGAAAAAGTTGCTTACGTAATTCCGATGGAGACAATTCTATAGTATCGTAGCACGATTTAATTTTCTTTAAATTAATTACTTCGAATGAGTAAGAGAAAAAATAAAGTAATTGTTGAGGAGATAAATCTTAAAACAAAATACGCATTAAATGTTTGTTTACTATAGATAGATAGAAAAGATAGTACCTTGCTTGTTACAATTTCACCTTCACAACCATTTTCTTAATCACTTCGTCACCAATCATCGGTGCATGCACATCTCCGGGATAAAAAATAGCAAACTGCATTTCATGTAAATCAAAATAAGTATCGGGCTTATCATCAAAGAAGGTTACATCTTTTTCTGAATTATACGGAGTTTGTATGTTTACACAATTGTTCCGGGGTTTCCAACCCATTGTTTCCAGCCCGGAAATACAAACCTGTATGTCAATGCAATGATCGTGCGCTTCAAACTTTGCTTCTGCTTTGCCGGTCCCTTGTTTTTCAGAAACCGCTGCATGCAGATTGTCACCATCTATCGGATATTTGCCAACAGCTA
>JAHEZA010000312.1 GCA_023251335.1 Chitinophagaceae bacterium
ATTGCGATAGTTTCCGGCTACTCTGACGGTGCCGTCAAACTTGCCTGTAAAAGCAGGGTTTAGGGTAAGAGGGGAAGCGAAGAATTGTGAAAAATGGGGATCCTGTGCTTTAGCAAAAAATGATACACTCAGGAATAAACTCAAAATAGCAGCGGTCTTTTTCATTTTTTGATAAATTCAGGGCAATAAAGGTAAGCTATGGTTCCCAACTTTTTTACAGATTATTAAAATTAATATTCAAATTAACTTCCAAAATTACATTTGCACTTTTACGCCATAGGCCAGGTCGCCCGCATCGCCAAGACCGGGTACTATGTATCCTTTCGCAGTTAATTCCTCGTCAATATCGCCGCACCAAATCGAAGCTTTTGGTTCGGCCCGCAATACGTATTCAATACCTTCCGAACAGGCAAGCGCACACGCAATATGAATTTCTGCCGGATTACCTGCATCGCGAATAAATTGCAGCGTTTTTACAAGTGACGCACCGGTAGCAAGCATTGGATCTGAAATAATTACGACCCGCCCTTCCATTTCAGGGCAACTAATATAGTCAAGGCTTATTTCAAAACTTCCATTGGAATTATGTTTGCGGTATGCGCTGATAAAAGCATTATCAGCCTTGTCAAAATAATTAAGAAATCCATTATGCATTGCAAGGCCGGCTCGCATGATAGTTGCCAGTACAGGTTGCTTCTCTAAAACTTTACATTTTGAAATACCGAGCGGTGTGGTGATTTCCTTTTCTATCCATGGTAATTTTTTGCTGATTTCATAAGCACATACTTCCGCGACTTTTTCAAGGTTGCGGCGAAACCTTTGACGATCGGCCTGTATTTCCAAATCCCTAAGTTCGCTTAGCCAGTTGCTTACTAACGAATGGTTATCGCTAAGATTTATTACCATGAATTGATTTTTTAAAGTACCGGAAAGATACGCGTCAATATTTAAAGTTATAAATTTGAACAAATCTAAAGCTGATATTTTTCGAATCCAAAAATTAAAAAAAGGAATTATTTTTTATGACTTACAATGCTATCGGACTTATGAGTGGAAGTTCTCTGGATGGCCTCGATATGGCTCACGTAGAATTTAGTGAAAAGGCTGGCAAATGGGACTATGAAATAAAATGTGCCGCATGTGTTCAGTATGATGAAGAAATGACACAAAAATTGAAAAATGCCATACAACTTTCTGCGAGGGATTATCAATTATTGCACACTGATTATGGGAAATACTTAGGTGAAATGGTGAATCAATTTATTGAAAAATTTCATTTAGAACATAAAATTAATTTAGTGGCTTCCCACGGCCATACCACGTTCCATCTCCCTGAAAAAAGAATGACGCACCAATTAGGCGATGGTGCGGCTATAGCAGCCCAAACGCAATTGCCGGTGGTGAGCGATCTACGTTCAATGGACATTGCCTTTGGCGGCCAGGGCGCGCCAATAGTACCGATAGGAGAAAAACTACTATTTCAGGACTATAACTATTTTTTAAACATTGGTGGCATAGCAAATGTTTCTATCAATAGTAAACAAACAAATAATAAGGATTTTTATTTAAGCTCCGAAGAAATTATTGCGTTTGACATTTGTGCTGCAAACAGGGTTTTAAATATGTTAGCAGCCGAAAAAAATTTATCTTATGATGAAGATGGAAAGTTAGCTTCGGTTGGAAAAATAAATGACATGCTTTTGGAAAAATTGAATGCGTTAGATTTTTACAAGATGCCTCCGCCAAAATCGTTGGCAAATAGCTTTGGTACAGATATTATTTTTCCATTAATAAAAAGTTTCAATTTAAGTACCGAAGATTCGCTTCGTACATACACGGAACATATTGCCACACAGATAAAAAATTCATTGGAGCCGGAATTTTCAAATACTCTTGTTCAAAAATTGATGATAACCGGAGGCGGGGCATTTAATAAATTCCTGATCCATTGCATTTCAAAGCACCTGGAAGAAATCAATTTTGAAATCTACATTCCCGACGATGATGTGGTTATTTATAAAGAGGCGTTGATAATGGCGTTGTTGGGCGTGTTGAGATGGCGCGAGCAATATACTGTCTTGTCTTCTGTAACAGGAGCTTCGCGTAATAGCATTGGTGGTGCTTTATGGTTAGGTACAGAAGCATAGCAGAAATTTTCCTTTAAGAAAAAATTAGTCTCTTCTTTTTTTTATTTTATTTAGTTTTCATTTTCAAATAAAACATTACATGAAAAAATATTTCTTCCCGGTTTTTATTGCGACCGTATTTATGTGGGCGTGCAGCACAAACACCGATACAAAAGCCAAATCCGATAAGGAAAGCTATAATATTACGAAGGAAGAATTATTAAAGAAGGAACAAAAATCACCACAGTATTTTTTAGTTGCAAAAGGAAATAATAAAAAAAACATTCTTGGCCAAACGGTTGTGAAAGGAACAATAATCAACATTGCAACGATAGCGGCTTATAAAGATGTGAACATAAAATTATCTTTCTATTCAAAAACGGGCGCTTTGTTGGAAACAGATAACGAAACAGTTTACGAAACGTTAGGCCCCGGCAAATCGAAAGATTTTAAAACAAAATATTTTGCGCCAAAAGGCACTGATAGTGTAGCATTGAAAATATTGAGTGCAACGGTGGTGTTAAAATAAAATACCGGGATACTTCATTTTTTACCTAAACTTTTATCGGTTTCGTTTTTGAAATAAACCAATATTGTACCCTACCCTGAACTGGACAATATTCTCCCATAAGAGTCAACGTAAGGCGAATTTGTCTCGCCCAGCACATCCCACGAAACTGACATATAATAATAGGTATTACCGCCCCGTTGCCTTCCACCTGCATAACCGCCCCCTAACAATAAACTGCTGGCTCCATAATGAATCGTTTGAGTCGGCGCCCCGCTGACGCCTGGTATGTATTTCTGCGACATAAAATTATGCTCGTATTGAGCAGTAGCAAATAAAAAATTGAGTGGAAACAATCGGACAAACGCGCCAGGCCCATAAGTATTTAGCTTTACCTTAGCCGGAGAATTAGGATCGTTTTCCGATAAATAATTCCAATTAAATGTAACGCCCGCATCCATCCAGTCAGTTACGCTCATCCCAAACTGAGGCGTAAGGCCTATCATAGTTGATCCGTTTGCCAAACCCAGGGTAGCGCTGCCCCCGGTAAATAATTTATATTTGGGAAAGCCTTTTTTTTCGTCAGAATTATCGTTCTGTTCCTGCGCGTGAACATGAAAACATAATGGCAGCAATAAAAGGAAAATACTTTTCTTCATAATGAATCAATTATTATGACGGAGATTTGAAAAAACGAAACTAAGCTAAGAGGCCATAAACAAATAGTTAATATCAATCAGAAATTAATTATGTGCCAATAATTAAAAAAATGATTTACAAATATGATTCATCTTTTAGTTGTATGAACGAAAATATTTTGTAATTTGACCATTATGAGAAAACTAATTCTTTTTGAAGTTATTACATCGGTTATTTTATTTTCTTCCTGTTCACTTTCTAAAAAAATCAGTCGTCCAGCTGCCGAATATTTGTTAGATAATCCGGCTTTCGTATCGGCACATACCGGGATTAGCATTTATGAACCTGCGACAGGAAAGTACTGGTACAATTATCAAAGTGAAAAATATTTTACCCCGGCCAGTAACACCAAATTGGCAACCTGCTATGCTGCTATGAAATACCTCGGCGACAGCTTGATCGGACTAAAATACAAACAGATCAATGATAGCACTGTGGTTGTAAAAGGAATGGCGGATCCCAGTTTTCTCCACAGTGATTTCAAAAACAATCCTGTTTTCGATTTTCTAAAAAAGTATCATCATATCCAAATTATTAATCCGGAATTTCATGATTATTTAGGGCGCGGATGGAGTTGGGGCGACTATCTTGAAGACTACATGGCGCAGAGGAGTGCGTTTCCTGTCCATGGAAATACAGTGCAGGTGGATTGGAAAATTGATCAAACACTTTCCTTTATTCCTTCTTATTTTCAGAAGCATTCAGTCATAAAAGGAAGTTTAACCAATGGCTATGAAGCAAGCAGGCCGTGGGATTTCAATGATTTTACTTTTATAAATGGCGGCGCCAAACATTCCCAAATCCCTTTTACACCGAATGAAGGAACATTGACAGCACTATTAGAAGATACACTTCATGCAGATGTAAGATTCATTCCTGAATTTAGTGAGATCCTGAACGGAACGATTCATTCACAACCTACGGATAC
>JAHEZA010000016.1 GCA_023251335.1 Chitinophagaceae bacterium
AATGAGATAGGAAGTTTCTACTAAATCAGCGCCGTCATCTACCTGGCTGAAAGGAACAGTAGCGCCTGTGGCACCGTTAATCCAATGAGCATAAGCGCCATGGTAAGCCGTGCATTTATCTTTATAAAAACTAACTATCTTTTGAACACGATTTAATCCATCTGTGCGCGAAATAAATTTTCTATTAATGCCTGCCAATATACTCATGATTCCAAATCCTGTACCGCCGGTAGTACATATATCTCCGGATGAATTTCTTTCTCTTGCCATACCTGAAGTAGGATGCCCAAAATCCCAGAAGTATTTAAAAGTCTGTTGCTGTACCAACGTAAGCAAAGCGCTGTCGGAAATGCGGGAAAATTTATCCGTAGAATCAATAGCAGTAATGATGGTGGCGCTTACTGCAGATTGTAATACAGCGCCTTTTTTGGATTTTAATCCGGTTCCAACGGCCAGGGAATATTTCGTAATAAAACTCAGTGGCGAAGAAGGTTTTAGAACTATGGTACTATCATTTTCATAAGAAACTGCGAGCGAAACAGCACTGCCTGCATCATTCTTTAGGAAAAGATTACCCGAAACCGTATTATGATCTATCGGCGCGGAAAAAGAAATTTTTATTTCAGGTGAAATATTGATAGCATAATAAGTAAACCCATTGCTTATGTCGTTAACTTTTAGCGAGGTTTCATTAAATGGCGGCGGGCCAACAGGCGGTGGGGTAATGGGAGTTGTATTTTTTTTGCAGGAGAAAAGTTGTATTATTAAAATGACAAAGAAGAAATAAAAATGGCTATTATTTTTAGGCATGTTTTGAAAATTAGTTCGACCTATGAAAATTAACTTGGCAAAAAATTGAATTCGATTTAGTAAACAAAGAAATAACCGGAACTTTCATTTAATCATCGTTGAGAGTGGCACAAACAGAATGCAAGTGATTTGTAACTTTACACATTTTAGAAATTTAATAACTTGTAATTTTTCATGTTCTAATATGGATTAATTCCAATTTTATTTTTTATAAATATTTGAGATGAATAATAAGTTTTACTACCATTACAAATAAAAAATTATAAAAATATTTTATTACCAAATATAAGTGCCGACAGTACCTGCAGGCAATAGTGTGGTATTTTGTTTGCCATCAAACTTAATATTAAATGAGATATCCGTTGTTCCATCATTTAACGCTATCAGAACTTTTTTCCCATCAGGCCTCAGAAATGCAACATTGCTAAGACCTGTAATAACAGTGCTGCCAATTCTGACAGATCCCTGCAAAACAAACTTAGAAGCATGTGCTATTATATAAAATCCTACATTTTTTATATAAGAAGAACCACCTATCGTTATTGCCCCTTTACACTGCGAGCATCCGCCGGGTGTGTGCAGGCTGAAGGATGGGTCGCTGGCCAGGTTCCATTCCAATGCAGTCTTGCTCCAGTTGAGCATAGAACCTATAATTACGTTTTTGATATGCCATTGCAGATCGCCATTGAAACTGCCAGAGGAACCTGTCCATTGCTCGGTAAAATAAAGATCTTTAATCGGAAAAGCATTATGTACTACACTTAAAGCGCTGATGTCTCCGGCATATAAATGGAATGCTGAACCATTAACGAATTTATTGGCATCCGGGTCATTTAGTATGGTAATCGGGTAATTGGGGTTATCACAATTATGGTCCCATATAATGATTTTTGATGAAATACCGGCTGCCGCAAAAGCAGGTCCCAGATTATTTTTTATAAAGTCTGCTTCCTGCAAAGCAGACATCACCATGCTTGGATTGTTTCCTCCGTTTTGCGGTTCATTTTGAATAGTTACGGCATCAATAGTGATACCATTTGACTTCATTGCCTGAATATATTTTACAAAATACTTTGCATACACACTATAATATTGTGTCAGCAAACTACCGCCTATGGAACTTTCATTATCTTTCATCCAAGCAGGCGGACTCCAGGGGCTTCCAAGAATTTTTATGTTTGGATTGATTGCAAGTATTTGCTTTAATAAAGGGATTACATCAACCGTGTCTTCTGCAAGACTGAAGTGAGAAAGGCTTGTGTCAGTTTCGCCAGTCGGCATATCATCATAGCTATAAACAGTTTCATTCAAATCGGAAGCTCCGATGCTAAGTCTTAAATAACTAACTCCGATGGCATCATTACCATTACCAAATAATAGCTGTATTAATGACGATTTTGGGGATGCGTTCATCTTATTGATGAGAAAAGCGCTACCACCTGTAAGTGTATAACCGAAACCATCAATGGTTTGAAAATGTTGGTTGCTATCCACTTCAATGGTTTGGGCAGAAGCGTTTGGTGATCCGAACGCAAGAAGGCTGCTTTGTTTTTGCAATAATACTGTCTGGTCCGCCTTTGTAGCCCAAAAAATGATATTGTTACTATCAGGCAAACCGGGCGCATTCCCATTTTGATTATTTGTTTTTTTTGAACAATCAGAATGCACTGATGTCAGGAATATGAGCATTAAGAAGAAAAAAGATTTTCTTATGTATCTTTTCATAATTTTTAATTTTTTAATTGATCAAAATGAATATCAAAATTTAATTTCCCATCTTGAATTCGTCTCCCGCACTTCAGTATTTCATAAAAAATTAATCCGGTTTTAGAAAAATCAGTTTATCGTTGTTTCTTGCCAGTATCAGAATTTTTTTGCCGCCGACAGTCGTTAGCCATTTGGCATCACGCATTTCACCATTTTCTTCCGGTAATATCGAAATATCATCAAACGTTTTCTTTTGACTGTTATATGAAAAAAAAGTTGGGAAAAGCGCATCATATCTACCTTCATAAGGGGTGACACCATAAAAATCTCCAACTGCCAGAAAACCGGGCTTGTTATTCCCCTGTACAGAAGCAAACGAAAATATAGGAGCAAGCTGTAACTCATCAGGCAAATCTACTCTTGTAAAATTACCTTTACCATCATTGATGAAACAGGACGAACTTAGTGTTTCTGCTTTTAACTCTGTATAATTCTTGAACAAATCGTAAAACATATATTGTACTGTTTTGCCCGCCACCTCAGCGTAAGTTGGATAGGCCTTTTTCAAGAGAGGTAATGTACGCTCCAATTCATCTTTTGGCAAAAAGGTATATTCATTTCCATCAATCGTGTAACACATTATGGATTCCATTGAACCACTAAAATCAAAGTCCTTTGTATATAACTTGAGAGGTCCGTTTTTGCCTGCCCAAAGTTTGGAATTCCGCCCCCAGTTACCCGCAAGAATATCAGGGTAACCATCACCGTTAACATCGGTTATATAAAGTGTTTGCCAAAGTCCGGTAGAATTGGGGATGTCTTTTTTAACAAATTTGCCATGATTATTTATAAAAATTTTTACACCCATCCATTCTCCAGTTACTATCAAATCTGGCCACCCGTCATTATTAATGTCAGCAAATCTGGCGGAAGTAACCATTCCCAACTTCCTGAGATTAATAATATTTTGCTCCGCAATGGAAAATTTACCTTTGCCATCACTGATATACAAATAAGAATCTATAGGTAGTCCATATTTTGTTTGGTCGGCCAAATGTCCTACAAAGACATCCGAATCCCCGTCATGATCAATATCCGCTACTGCAATACAGGATTTATCCCAAAACAATTGCTGAAAAGCATTCGGCGAAAAACTAAAATTACCCTTCCCATCATTGAGATACAATCTGTCGGCATTAGCAATTTGATTTAAAGGCAATTGATTACCGCCGGCAACGATCCATAAATCAGGATATCCATCACCGTTAGCATCAAAGAAAACCGCATCCACATCTTCGCAAACTGCAAACTGCTTAAGTAGCACAGTATCGCTATTTTTAAAGCTTCCATCCTTTTGCTGAACCATAAGGGCGCCAGGCTGCCCGCGTGCTCCGCATACATAAAAGTCATCTAATCCATCCCCGTTTACGTCTGCTACAGCTATTTTAGGCCCACGGGTACTTTCTTTGTGTGGAATCAATGGTTGAACTGCAAAATCGTTAAACGCATCTTCTTTATGCTTCCAGTCGCATTTTATCTGGCTTGTAATATCTTCCAATACCGGCTTCCTTTCGGGAAAGAAAGAATGGTAAATAAAAACTCCCGATGCATCTTTTTGATAAACGGTTAATTGTTTATTGATAGGAATATCTTTTAAAACCTGGAATTTTTGATCAGGCCAAACGATCAACAAACTGTCAATACCCGAAGTATCCAAACCAAAATGGAGCCTGGTATCCGAAGACGATTGAAACCCTCTTGTGAGCATCAGTTCCTGGTATTGCATGCGCGAGTCATCGGATTTCCTATTTTTAGGTTTGCTATCACGCAACCACAGATAGGCTTTGGCACCAATGCCAAGCTTGTTCATTCCTTCACCTTTGAAAGCGATGGAAAGATAATTTTTTTTAGGTGCATTGTTTTTCAGAATCAGTGCAGGAGAGTTAATGCAATTGATTGCCATGTCCAGGTTACCGTCATTATTCAAATCTGCGTAAGCCGCACCGTTATAATACCCCTTCAACTTTCCAGTTCCCCACGAATCACTATTATCTTCAAATAAACCATTACCCAAATTTTTAAATAAAAAAGGGTGTGAAGCGCCATCAGGCATTTTCGCTATTGTCATGTCATCATATTTGTCCGATGCATTTCTGTTTATTTTGGCAGCCAGTTCAGAAACAAATCCAATATAATCCAAATCTACCGGGGTTTTTACAATACCACTTGATATAAATAAATCTTTATTTCCGTCATTGTCAAAATCAGCAAACAACGGACTCCAGCTCCAATCCGTTGCAGAAATACCTGCCATTAATCCTACATCACTAAAGCTTTTGCCACTCCCATTGTTTCGCTGCAGGCAGTTTCTTGAATATTGGTCTTGAAATCCATGCTGCAAAATCTTGAAATCATAAAGATTTGAATTTTCATCTCCGCTGAAAGTTTTCAATGTTTTTTCATCCGATGGCAGCATATCAGCAGTTATTATGTCTGGCTGCCCATCGTTGTTATAATCTGCTATGTCATTGCCCATGCTGGATCTTGAATAATGACCAAAGTGTTTAGCGCCACACTCAGTAAAAGTACCATTGCCATTATTGATATAGTAATAATCATTTTCATGAAAGTCGTTGCCAATGTATATATCATCAAATCCATCATTATTCATATCAGCAACTGAAACACCAAGCCCATAACCCAGGCTGCTCTGATAAATACCAGCCTGTTTGGAAACATCGGTAAATTTTCCTGTTGTGCTGATATCATTCCGGTAAAGACAGTCGCCTGCATTAGAATCAAAGTTCCTGCGATTACTTGTATCCACAATATTTCCATTGGGGTGATGCGACTGGTTGAGAATAAAACAATCCAGGTCGCCATCGTGATCGTAATCGAAAAAAACCGCTTGTGTGGAATAAGCTGATAAATCCAATCCGTATTTTTTGGCGCTTTCGGTAAAAGTGCCGTTGCCATTATTTATGAAAAGTTCATTATGCCCTTTAAGGCCATGTTCACCCTGTACAGAACAAACATAAATATCAAGTAACCCATCCCCATTCACATCAGCCATCGTTGCACCTGTACACCAATCTGAAGTACCTGCTACTCCTGCCTTATTTGTAATGTCTTCAAAAACGAAGTTACCTTTGTTGAGAAAAAGTTTGTTGCCTCCTCTATTATTCGCAGTAAAATAAATATCCGGCAAGCCATCATTATTAATATCGGCAATGGCAACCCCACCACCGTTGTAATAATAGAGGTAGTATAAGATATTAAATGCCTTATGTCTTTCCAATTTGTTTACGAAATCAATATTTGTTTTTGAGGAGGGCAAACTTTCAAACAATGTAACCGCCGGCCTTTGACATGACAATGCAAATACACTAATCATTAACAAATAAAATACCGGCCTGTTATTTAAAAGCATTTTCTTTTTTTTTCAAAATGATATTTTTATTTAAGTGCTCCATGTTTATCACCACCATATTTGTTGAGTTTGAAAATGTCAAGAATTTTTTTAGTCTCTTTGGGGTAGATGGCAATATGATGAGATCGAATTAATGCTGCAGTTGGCTTAGCGTTTCCGGGCAACAATTCAGTAATGGTTTTCGACGGTCTCAAAGGCATGTGGCAATCTATACAATTTTCTTTAATAGCAGAACCGATTTCATTGCTCATTTTACAAGTATGATTTTGCCGGTTATTATGGCACGCAATGCAGCGCTGGGAAAACAATTCAATATTTCCCCGCTCATTTTCGTGTGAGCTATGGCAGGTGATGCATGTCATTGCGGTATTGTTTCTAAAGCATTTGCTTATGCTTAGTAACCCCAATTGGTTGCCGTGAACATCTATGTCTGCCGAATCCACGGTTAAAGTGCTTTTCTGAAAATAATCTGATAATTTATCGCCAGAAACAAACATAAAAGAAGGTTTTGTTTTATCCAGTTTTCCTCCGTGGCACAATCCGCAAAGATCAAGGCTTTGCTGCCTTGTAAATTTTGCAGGGTTAATAATATATTTGGATATGGTATTCTTTGGGTTTTGAGTTTGATAAGCTACATGTTTAGCTCCGGGCCCATGGCATTTTTCACAATCTATGCCGTAGATAATGTTTTGACTGAACTCTTCCTGGGAATGATTCGGTGTTGGAATTTGTTCCACATAAGTAGTATGGCACTCAAGGCAACGGGAGGTAATAGGGCGGTTAAAAATAACCGGATGTGTAGGGTATTCAGGGCTGTTGGCCCAATTATGCGCTGATGTAAAATAGGACACCGGCAACTGATAAAGTTTATTTTTATGCCGGGTAATATAGGTTTGTCCTTTTGCGCCGGAACCTACTACAATATCAATTCGTTTGCTAATGCCTGCAACACCATTAAAATATCCCACTTCAAAAAACCCGCTATCACTTTTTTCCATTGCTACTACAATATTAAATGCATAAGCATAAAAATTCTTCCCTTGTTCAAAACTGCCTTTAATATATTCTGCCGAAGCAGGCCTGGTAGTAAGATAATGCTGGGTATGGATAGCGCTGTCATAAATATCTTTGTGGCATTCGGAACAAACAACAGAACCTGCATAAAGTGCAAAACCGGTGGTATCTTTTGCAGAAGCTATTGTCACAGTATTTTTCACATCATGATCCATGCATTTTACCAAAAAGAAAGTGCAAATAATAATACATAAACATAAGACCGATGCACGATTGATATGTATCTTCTTCAACATTTGCTTAAATAATTGAGCGCCTCAAATTAACCTAAAACAACAAAAGTAAAAAGGCTGAACTATTAATTCAGCCTTTTACAACGGTATAAATTTTAATCAACTATAAGACTAAACTTTTATTGTTTATTGTTGTATAATGATTGAATATCTGAAGCGGCCATTGCTGTATTATATAAACGAACCTGATCAATTCCACCTGGCCAACCTGACATCCAACCATTATTTGACCAGGAGTCAACGATACCCACCATTTCCTGGAATCCACCAACTAAAAAGCCGGTCGCATTCCCATCGAAGACTATGGTTTCATTTGTTTTTTTGTCAAACTGTACACCATCCCTGTATAAAGTACCAGTCAGAGAAGGCGCGTCATAAGTAAATGCTACATGATGCCATTTACCATCATACATACCAGGCCATCTTTTGTCTCCGGTATAGCCGGCAAAATCCCAGTTGTTTCCGGTACCATTTGCAAAAACAAATTTTAGTTGCATTGAATCGGATGTACTTGACTCATGGTCTGCAAAAATGACAAAATTGCTCCAAAAATTAGAAGTACTTGGAAGGCACAATATCCCATCGGCATTCACATGGTCTTTTTGATCAAGAGATGCATTTAACCAAAAGGAAATAGTGAAACTAGTTGACTTACTAAAATCATTTGCATTCACATACTGGAGAAGTGCAGAAGAACTTCCCTTAACAGCACTTCCGTTCACGCCAGGCATGACGCCAATTGATGGATCAGGGAAAAAACATGGATAATTAGAAATACTATCTTTGAATCTAATATTTATCTGCGCGTCGTCCGCCGAAGTTGAATCAAAACTTAAGAAAAATCGTAATGGTGTTGTCGGCGTCACTACTTGATCAACCGGATAATCTTTAGGTAATACCGGCCTTTCCAGTTTATCACAACTAATCATGACAAATATCATAATTAAACTTATGAGAAATGTTTGTATTTTATTCATATACTTTAATTATTTGTTTATTTAATAATTAGGGTTTTGGACTAATTTGCCTCCGGATATATCTATCGCCGGTTGAGGAATCGGATAATACTGATTGCGTGCCGTATATCCCAGCGAACCTAATACCGAAACTGCATCACCCCACCGAACCAAATCATAGAAACGATACCCTTCCATTGCAAATTCCCACCTACGTTCATTTTTAATAGCCGTCCTCATTTGAGCTTTACTTATAAAATGAACAACTGGAAGTATAGTGCGGCCTGCTCCCAGATTTCCACTTGCCCTGTTTCTTATGAGTTCCAGATTAGCAACTGCAGTAGCAGTATCGCCTGATTCATTCGCAGCTTCTGCCAGCATCAATATCACATCAGCATATCGTAAAATCCGGTGATCGATCCAGGGAGCCCCACCACTACCATTTATAAATCCTGTATATGCGCGCATCTCAGGACTATTGCCTGTATATAATTTTTTGTTCCAGTACTTCTGAGCCAGTCCTCCGCCTCCTAAGGGATCGGTATAAGGTGGTAATGTGCCTCCCCATCCTCCCGTAGCTGTTCCTCCATCGTACTGCCCGGAATATAATATTGTCATTGATTTTCTTGGATCAGAATTATCCCAGGCATCTACTAGATTTTGCGTTGGAGCATTCCACCCCCATCCCAGGTTCCATTCAATTGGCGCGCCATTTTGACGAACCTGCTGGGATGTGCCCCAACCATCTTGCCCCTGATTTTGTGCACCAACAGCCTGACCATTAGCACCCACGTAAGCATTCATTTCAAAAATTGATTCACTACTGTTTTTTCCTGCGCCATTAACTCCGTCCTTCCAGATATCAGGAAAATTTTCCAATAAGGAATATTGACCTGATGTTATAACCATATTACATAGACCGATGGCCCTCCCCCAATTCTGCCTCATCATATAAGTTTGAGCCCATAAAGTATTAGCAGCCCCCTGCGTAAGTCTTCCCCTCATAGTACCCGAATTACCATAAGCGCTTGCATCTAGCGGCAGCCATATTGATGCTGTATCTAAATCAGCATCAATTTGAGCGTAGATTTCATCAACAGTAGCTTTTGGGCGAATTCCATCGGCAGGGTTTGTATAATAATAATTAATCAAAGGCACTTCTCCGTAAGCTTTTACTAAATCAAAAAAAGCGTAAGCCCGGAAGAAATGCGCCTCACCTAATTGTCGTAAAGTCGCCGGGTCAGTAGCTTTTAAAGAATCCCCTGTATGAATTTCGGCATTAGCAAGATTAATCATATAAAAATGATCATTCCAGTAAGTATCTGTAGCCCAATCATCTTTGGTATATTGAAAAGTTTCAAACTCTGCGATTATTTCTTTACCATCATTGGCATCACTTCCTTTAGAAGCATCGTCATCGCGGATGCTATTAAAATCTATCCAGGGCAATGAAGAAAAGCCCGCATAGGTTCTCAAAGTGTTATACAATCCCAAACTTTGAGCTTCCAATGCACCTTGTTCCTTTTGAACATCTCCTAATGTTGCAGTCAAGGGTTTTCGGTCTAAGAATTTTTTACAACCGAATATTCCAATCCCTAAAACAATCGCGACAGGAATCGTTAATAATTTTGTTTTATTTGTCATATAAATAGAATATTTTTAATTAAAAAGTTACATTTAAACCGACACTGGTTATGCGTGGCAATGCATTGCTTGAATTGCCATAATCAATACCAAAACTGGTAGCATCGCCGCCAAATTCAGGTGAATACCCGCTATTATTTTTCCATGTTTTCAGGTTTTGAACATTGACAAAAATCCTCAAGTTTTTGATATATGCCCTTTCTAATCCTTTGACACCAAAATTGTACCCTAACTGAATGTTACGTAGTCTAAAATAGCTGCCATCTTCTATACTATATGTCGATCCCTGATAATTATACCTTTTACCTGAATTTATTTCAGGGACCCAGTTGGAGGTACCAGGGCCATGCCATCTGTCTACTTGGAATGCAGCATAATTTACAAATGAAAAAGGAGATTCCAAAGCTGCCCATGTACGGAATATCTGGTTGCCATATACACCGCCAACGTCTACACTTAAATCAAATCTTTTATAAGTTAAATTCACCGAAGCTCCATATATAAATTTCGGAGATGGGTTTCCGATATTCGTTCTGTCGTTGGGGTCTATAATGCCATCAGGCTTGCCGTTTGCGCCAGAAATATCTTTAAACTTAAAGTCGCCTGGTCCATAGCTTCCAATGCTTGAGGCACTTGGAGATGATAGTACATCCAAATTAGATTGATAAAGACCTGCTACTTCATACCCGTAAAAATAACCAATTGGTTGACCCGGCTGTGTATAGCTCGCTTGCTGACCATTATTTTGGCTTGTACGGATAATTTTACCTCCGGCCAACAAAGGGCTTAATGCTACTACTTCATTATTAAGGAATGTGATATTCCCGCTCAATTTCAAATTAAAATCATGACCTAAATTTTGATTCCACGAAGCGCTGAATTCTTCGCCCCAATTTCTAAGAGTACCTGCATTGGTTACTCCATTTTGAATTCCTAGAGCGGAATTATTAATTACTGTCATTAAGTTTTTAGTATTCTTATTGAAATAATTAAACTCAAAATGTAACCTGTTTTCCAGCATATTGACTTCAAACCCTACTTCCTGTGCCTCTACTGTTTCCCATTTTAAATTTGGGTCTGGTTTGTATTTTGCCTGGGCGGCGCTAAACAAGTAATTGCCAAAAGGAGTAACAGTACCGGTCTGTAGAACAGGATAAAAAAGATAAGGAGCAGCTTGACCTGTATTAGGGTCATAAGCGCTTTGATTGCCTAATACACCAACAGAACCTTTTATTTTAATATAATCAAACAACGTTTGGTTGGCCATAAACTTTTCTTTTGTCAATTCCCATCCACCCCCAACAGCCCAAAAATTCTGATAGCGGTTTGCATTTGAGATTTGAGAAGAACCGTCCACCCTATAAGAGAGCGTTAAATAATATTTATTGGCAAAGTTATATAACACTCTACCTAAGTAAGAAACAGTAGCATTTTCATATTGATCAGAATTCGAAGTCGTAGTAGTGGGATCTTCAAAGCCTGATGTGATATACCAAAAGTTTTTATCATTAGGAATAGGTCCAAATGTACCCTGATAAGCGTTGGACGTTACCTGGAAACTTCCGAGATAGCGGGTGGTGAAACCGGCGATGGCAGTGATATTGTGCTGATCAAATCTCCTCTTGAATGTAAGTACATGGTCTTGCTGAAATTGTTTGATGTTTGTGCTAACTTCTTGCACACTTGTAGTAGGATTTTGTACCTGAACTGCTAAAGTTACCGGGTTAAACGCATAATAAGTTGGCAGGTACTTCCTGCTATCTTCATTACTTATGTCGCCATAAAATGTAGAACGAAATGAAAAATATTTTAAGAAATTAATTTCAGCGTAAACACTCCCTACGTACCTGTATGTATAATCAACCGTTTTATCCCATTCATTTTCTAATTTATTCAATGGATTCACTATACCCGACAATTGAAAAGAGGGCGCTAATGGATAAACATATTGATTAGCAGTATCAGAACCGTAAAGATCTTTTAAGCGTAAAGAAGTAGGGCTTGAAGATAATAATGGAACTAACTTTCTTGCATCGCTTAATACATCATTACCATCGTACCCATAAGGATTATGAATGCGGGCAACAATTAAATTACTACCTATTTTTATGGCTTTACTTATTTTAAATTCATCACTTAGATTTAAATTTAATTTTTGTAATTGGGTATGTCTTACAATTCCTTCATCATTGGTATAACCCAGACCAAAATTAAACTTGTTTTTCTCTGAACTGCTTGAAACACTCAGATTCCCAGTTTGAAAATTAGCAGTTCTGGAAAGTGCATCTATCCAATTCGTATTGGAGTTTAAGCCTGTAAAATCAGGTGTAGAAGTAATGCCTGTATTAGCCAACTCTTCAGCATACAATGTCTTAAAAGTAGCGGCATCTGCAAATTTTGGCGCATCTACTAATTTTTTCCAACCCTGTGAGACATTAAAATTGATAAATGTCTGCCCTGTTTTTGCGGTTTTTGTAGTAATAGCTATAACACCGGTTGCGCCTTTTACACCAAAAATGGCAAGTGAAGAAGGGTCTTTTAAAACTTCAATTGATTCAATATCATTTGGATTCAAATAATCTATATTATCGCTAAAAATACCATCAACAACATATAAAGGGTGAACCTGGCCAATGCTGGTTGTTCCCCGGATACGGATGTCAGGATCCTGCCCTGGTGTTCCATTATCAACAACATATAAACCCGCCACCTTACTTTGCAAAGACGCTACGGGATTTATATTCGGTTTATCAGCTACTTCCTTGCCCGCGATTTTTACGATAGAACCCGTAAGATCCCTTTTATTAGCCGTGCCATATCCGATTACTACTACCTGTTCCAGTTGTTTTGCACCTGTGCTCTCAAGTACGACGTTAACTTCCGAGCGGCCAGCTAAGGCAATCGTTTGACTAGTATGGTTTAAAGAAGAAATTACCAACGAGGAATTGGGATCGGTTACACTAATTGTAAACTTGCCCGACGCATTGGTAGTAGTTCCTTTGGACGTACCCGCCTCAACGATGGAAGCACCCGGCAACGGAGAACCGTCAGCTTCTGTGACCTTGCCCGCAATCGTTTTGCCCTGGGCAAATACGCCGGATGGCAGGAGCAAAGTAATCAGAATAAAAAATGGTATCAGATGATTAAGTACCATTTTGCGTTTACAAAATTTTTTGATATTCATACTTGCAATCTATAAAGGTTAAATTAAAATCAGAGTCAGGTAAACTAGAAAAAACAATTAGATAGACAAATAAAAACATTGAAATGCTGCACGTTGCTTAAGATTATTATATGTTCTGATTTCGAAACTGAGCAAACCAACTGTTTCAAGATCATGTTTGCTTTATTGTTATATAATTGTTCGACATCTTTTTTAAGTTTGAACAAAAATCGCAAAAATATTTTTACCCAAATAAAAATCTTGAATAAAACTTCGTTCACTGTACGGGCAGCGTTTCTATTTAGAATTATCGTTACGTTTTCAAAAAATTACTTTTCTGTTGCAAAATATCGTTACATTTAAAAAACTTTATTTTA
>JAHEZA010000313.1:0-1696 GCA_023251335.1 Chitinophagaceae bacterium
AGAGAAACTAAAATAGAAATGGAAGATTTATTAATACTTGTGGACGAAAATGATAACGAGACCGGCTCAATGAACAAACTTGCTGCGCATCAGTCAGGTACACTTCATCGTGCTTTCTCTGTTTTTATTTTTAATCAAAAAGGAGAAATATTGTTGCAGCAGCGGGCGGATGAAAAATATCATTCAGCGGGCTTATGGAGCAATACTTGCTGTAGCCATCCTCTAAAAGGCGAAAGCATAAATGATGCGGTTTCAAGAAGGCTTAAAAAGGAAATGGGGATTGAGTGCAGTACCCAATTTCAATTTAGCTTTATTTATAAAGCAGCGCTAGAACACGGACTGACCGAACACGAATTAGATCATGTATATTTTGGAGAAAGCGATGATGTTCCGGTTCCCGATCCGAATGAAGTAAAGGACTGGAAATATTTCCATCCTGAAAAATTAAAGAAAGAGATGATTTCCCATCCGCATCGATATTCCGCATGGCTAAAAATTTGTTTTCCCAGAGTTGAATCTATTCTATTACAAAAATCCGATCTTTAAAATGAGCGTTTATTATTATGATGCTGAGCAGTTCTTACCGATAGAAATTTATAAAGCCTGGGGTTTTTTTTCAGACGCGAGAAATCTTTCTGTAATAACTCCGCCTGAAATGGATTTCAAAATTTTAAATGATTTGGATGGGGGAGAAGTTTATGAAGGCATGCTTATTGATTATACCGTAAAGCCGTTGTTTGGTATCCCTGTAAGTTGGCAAACGGAGATATGTGAGGTTAGGAAACCTAAAATGTTTGCCGACAGGCAATTAAAAGGCCCTTATAAAATATGGGAGCATACGCACACTTTTTTAAAAAAGGATAATGGTGTCCTAATGAAAGATCATGTAAAATATGAGCTACCTTTTGGAATAATTGGAAGGGTCACCCATTCATTAATAGTGAAGAAAAAAATTGAACAAATATTTCTTTATCGGAAAAAAGTTTTAACTCAATTATTTATAAATCATGGGAACAATAATAATTAACGCATTATTTGTGCTTGCTGCTTTTATTGGCATGGAAGCAGTAGCCTGGCTCGCCCATAAATATATCATGCATGGTTTTCTCTGGAAATTGCATAAAGATCATCACAAGAAAGAATCGGAAGGATTTATAGAACACAACGATTTCTTCTTTTTAATTTTTGCTATGCCCGGAATAGCCTGTTTATTTTTTGGAATTAGAAATAATTTTAATTTTATTTTCTGGATAGGCGTAGGCATTACGTTATACGGATTATGCTATTTTTTAGTGCATGATATTTTTATTCATCAGCGTTTTAAAATATTCCGCAATTCAGATAATACTTATTTTAAAGCGATACGAAGGGCGCACAAAATGCATCATAAACATCTCACTAAAAAAGATGGCGAATGTTTTGGTATGCTATGGGTACCTTTTAAATATTTCATCGAATTAAAAAGTAAAAAGGTCACTTTACAAAAAACAGAAGCCCTGCCTACCGGCAGGCAGGTGAGCACATGAAATCTTTATATCTTCTTGTTGACTTTTTTACCATTATCGTTCCATTGATATTTTCTTTTCATCCTAAAATCAAATTTTATAAAACCTGGAAAGAATTTTTAGGTAGTGCAACTATTGTGGCTGTTATTTTTATAATTTGGGATTCCATATTTACACATCTTGGCGTCTGG
>JAHEZA010000313.1:1706-4246 GCA_023251335.1 Chitinophagaceae bacterium
CCGCGTTACGTCACAGGAATTTATTTTTTCAGTTTGCCCATTGAAGAAATACTTTTTTTTATTTGCATCCCTTACTCATGCGTTTTTACGTATTATTGTTTAGATAAATTTTTCAACCTTACCTTGAACCCGGTATTTGAAAATTTTTTTTGTATTATTCTTTCAATTTTCCTTCTGCTATTCGGCTTTATATATCTTAATCATCTTTATACCTCGATAACTTTTATCAGCACGGCAATAGTGTGCCTTCTATTAAAATTCGTTTTCAAAATAAACTGGTTTGGCACAGCAGTTAGTGTGTATGCCATATTATTGGTTCCATTTCTGATAGTGAATGGAATTCTTACTGGAACAGGACTGGATGAGCCAGTAGTGCGCTACAACAATTTAGAAAATCTCAATATTCGTTTGTTTACTATACCCGTCGAAGATGTTTTTTACGGCTTCGAATTAATTCTTTTAAATCTATTTATTTATTTGTACCTGTTAAGAAAAAAAGACTTTAGGAAAAAAATCAACACGGGGGCTAAATTAGCTTTAGCTGTCGAAAATGAATAAAACAGAAATTCATAAAATAAGCCTGCATATCGGCCAGGTACATTTGTTGACTGGATAGCCTCTCTAAAATCTATCAAATATTTTCTATGAAGAAAACACTTTCTATATTAAATGTCGTTGCCTTAATCGGAACAATTATTATCAATTATCTTTCTAACACTGGTGTTTTTAATGGCAACACGATGGCAACTGTTTCCGATAAATACCACAATTATTTTACCCCTGCCGGGTACGCCTTTTCTATATGGGGGTTGATATATCTTGGTTTACTGGCTTTTGTAGTTTACCAGGGCCGCATTGTTTTCAAAATCGTTTCAGATGATTGGCCGGTTCCGCAGATAGGTTGGTGGTTTATTATTTCGTGCGTAGCCAATTCATTTTGGGTAATTGCCTGGCTGTATGATTACGTAGGAGTTTCGGTGATTTTGATGATAATACTTTGGGGCTCCCTAATCAAAATCATATTGGCAACCCGCATGGAGTTAGATGATTTGCCGATAAAAAAAATCGCATTTGTATGGTGGCCTTTTTGTTTGTACTCAGGTTGGATTTCAGTAGCGCTCGTCGCAGATATTGCCGCCTGGCTTACAAAAATTAAATGGAACGGTTTCGGTATTTCAGAAATAGTATGGACACTTATAATGATTATCGTGGCCGGAGCTATTAATTTATTTATCACCTGGAAACGCAATATGCGCGAGTTCGCGTTGGCAGGAGCCTGGGCGCTAATTGCCATCGCCGTGGAAAACTGGAATGGCGAGCAATCAATTAAAGCCACTGCTATCATAGTAGCAATCATACTTTTATTGAGCAGCGGAATACATTCTTACCAAAATCGAAAAACAAATCCTTTGAGAAATGCATTTAAGGCTTAACAAATAATTACAACGGATACATAATAAAATATGGGTTAATTATAACGAACACATTACATTTGCATTGAAATTAAAATTTATTTAAAAACCCTTTTAAAAAAAAAATGTATGAAACTTCGTTTAAACAACACCCGCAAATTATTTTTATTTGGAGCGCTTGTCGCATTATTTTCAATGAGCGCCTGCAAGAAAGATAATAACGTTCCAGCCGATAATACCATCAATGGTATTGTATCCGCTACTTCGGATTTCTCCACCCTAAATGCTGCCGTGAAAAAGGCAGGGTTATCAGCCACACTAAGCAGTGACGGACCTTTTACAGTTTTCGCTCCTAATAATGCAGCGTTCACTGCATCAGGTATTACACCGGCTGTGCTTGGTAGCTTAACATCAGACCAGGCAAAAAATATTTTACTCTATCATACCATTGCCGCTAAGATTATGGCCGCAGATGTTCCCGCCGGCCCCAACGCGCCAGTTGATGCTGCTAATGGAGATAAGGTATATGTCACTAAGAATTCAAGCGGCGTATTTATCAATGGCATTAAGGTTATTGATGCCGAGGTAAAAGCCAGTAACGGAGTTATTCATGTAATTGGCAATGTATTGATGCCACCATCCGGAAACATTGTTGAGATGGCACAGGCAAATCCAAACCTTTCATTCCTGGTTGCAGCGGTAGTTACGGCTAATTTACAGGGCGCACTGTCCGGCGCCGGTCCGTTGACTGTTTTCGCACCTACTAACGATGCATTTAAAGCAGCAGGATTTCCTACCATTGCTTCAATCCAGGCCGCAGACCCTGCAGTGTTGACCAGCATCCTCACTTATCATGTAATCGGAGCAAGAGTTTTCTCTTCCGACCTAACAGACGGAGCGCAAGTTGCAACTCTGAATGGAGAGAAAGTAACCATCGGACTTAGCTCAGGAGCTACGGTTAAAGGTATGAGTAATACTTCCGCTTCTAACATTACTGCCACCAATATGGTTGCTACCAATGGCGTAATCCACGTGATTGACCAGGTATTGTTGCCATAATTAATTAAGTTTCTTTCTCGTATTTGCTCTATGAAGATTTAAGATGAAATATGAGGAACTGGATAAACC
>JAHEZA010000314.1 GCA_023251335.1 Chitinophagaceae bacterium
CACTGAGTGAAATCAATTCAGTCTTTTGCTGGTCATTTGCCGAAACAAATATCTTCATAATGAAGTTTTTACAAAAATAGGTTTGTTATTTGAACGAAAGTTTTGCAACTTTAATCTCTTTTTTAAAAATAAGTAAAATGAATAAAACAGTTATAAACTCAGCCAGTGCGCCCGCGCCGATAGGCCCCTACAGCCAGGCCGTAAAAGCAGGTGGATTTTTATTTTTGTCGGGACAGATAGCGCTGATTCCGGGAACATCAGTATTAAAAAATGGAAATATTACCGAAGAAACCAGCCAGGTAATGGAAAACCTTAATGCTGTGTTACAGGAAGCAGGCCTGAATTTTGGACATGTAGTAAAGACGTCCATTTTTTTAAAAGAAATGAGTTCTTTTGCTGCGGTGAATGAAGAATATGGAAAATATTTTGAAGAAGATTTTCCTGCAAGAGAAACTGTTGCGGTAAAAACGCTGCCCAAGGATGTTAATGTAGAAATTAGTATGATTGCATTTGGCTAAAAAAACACATTGGGTTTGGATGCTTAAATCTAAAAATTTAAAACATTGAACAGGCAGGTAATCATAACAGCCAAGGCACACAATTATTTAACGGAAACCCTCCAGCACAAAGGTTATTCAGTTCTGTTTTCAGAAAAAATATCTTATGAAGAACTCGGCGCCATTATCAGCCAGGCAGAAGGTTTGATAGTAACGACAAGAATGCCAATTGACAAGCCTTTGATAGATAAAGGAACAAGGTTGAAATGGATTGGGAGATTGGGGAGCGGGATGGAATTGATAGATGTTGCATATGCAGAATCCAAAGGAATAAGATGTATAAGCAGCCCTGAAGGAAACCGCAATGCCGTTGCAGAGCATACGCTGGGGCTTTTACTTAATCTTTCCAATAAAATCAGCGCCAGCTTTGAAGAAATTAAGGACCACAAATGGATAAGAGACGAAAACCGGGGAATGGAACTGGAAGGTAAAACGATTGGTATCATTGGTTATGGAAATACCGGTTCAGCATTCGCTAAACTTCTTTCCTCTTTTGGGGTTACCGTTTTGGCGTATGACAAATACAAATATGATTTTGGAAACGGCTACGTGAGAGAGGCCAATTTTGAGCAGGTTTGCCGCTATTCTGATGTCATCAGTATGCATGTGCCGCTTACGCATGAGACAGAACACATGGCAAATGATCACTTTTTTAATTCATTGGAACGAACACCCTATTTTATTTCCACTTGCAGAGGCAAGGTGACTGACATAGAAGCTTTGGTGGCTGCCTTAAAGAATAAAAAGATTGCGGGAGCAGGATTAGATGTTTTGGAAAATGAAAAATTATCAGCTTATTCTAAAGAAGAAAATCAACGATTAAACTGGCTGGTGGCTCAACCAAATGTAATCTTAACCCCACATATTGCCGGATATTCTCATGAAGCACTTTATAAAATGGCCAAAATTCTTTTGGAAAAATTAGGCTTGAAATAAATTCTTCTATTTTCTTATATTTGTATTCATACAACGTCTTAGTAAATATGAGGCGTTGTATTTTTTTTCGTCATTATGTAAATGTTGATAATCAAAAAAAATGATGTTATGAACGTAAACTATGTAACCCAGGAAACATTTGAACAGATGCAGGCAGAACTGCAACACATGAAGGGCGTTGACAGGCCGGCAGCATCAAAGGCTATCGGTGAGGCCCGGGAAAAAGGAGACCTGAAAGAAAACGCAGAGTATGATGCCGCTAAAGAGGCCCAGGGAATTTTGGAAGCTAAAATAAAACAATTGGAAGGCATTATTGCTACGGCCAAAATAGTAGATGAAAGCACGATTGATACCAGTAAAGTCTCTATCCTTACAAAAGTTACTCTTACAAATCTAAATACCAGGAAACAGGTTACGTATCAGATAGTTTCAGAAAAAGAGGCTAACTTAAAAGAACAAAAAATTTCAGCCTCGTCACCTATTGGCAACGGATTGCTTGGAAAAGCAGTAGGAGACATTGCTGAAATTAAAGTGCCTGCAGGAATGATAAAATTTAAAGTTGAAAAAATAACAGCATAAGCTTTCAACCTTAAGCCCTTAAGCGTTCATCTTTTAAAAACTTCTTAAATGGATAACATGTCATGACAATATTCACAAGAATAATAAACCGCGAAATTCCATCTTTTAAAATAACTGAAAATGAAAAATTCTACGCCTTTCTCGATATTAATCCTTTGGTAGAAGGACATACGCTGGTGATTCCAAAATTAGAAGTGGATAAATTCCTTGATATGCCTGACGATTACCTATCTGAAATTTTATTGTTTGCAAAACCCATTGCTTATGCTATTGAAAAAGCTTTCCCCTGTAACCGTTGCGGGTTAAGTGTTGTAGGGCTTGAGGTTCCGCATGCGCATCTTCATTTGGTACCATTGAATACAATGGATGATATAAATTTCTCACGGAAAAAACTTTCTCCTACAGATGAGGAATTAAAAAAAGCCCAGCTAAAAATATTGGAAGCGATGAAGAAATAAACGCCTTTCTTCTCAGGATGAAATTAAACCGATCGCTATCTATCAATTAAAAAAAGGTAAACTTCTTTGGGACCATGCACACCCACCACTAACGTTTTTTCAATGTCTGCTGTGCGACTTGGTCCGGCGGCGAATGTGATAAAAGACGGCATCTTTTGGCTATATTTTTCTTTAATCGCTTTAAGTGCGTCCCGGGTATCAAAAACCAATTGATCTACATAAGCGATACAAATATGAACCGGAGCATATACGCTGGTTGTACGCCCACTTTCTTGCGCGCTGCTCATCACAATGGCACCGGTACGTGCTACCAGGTAATGGCATGAGGTAATCGACGCATCGCAGCGTGAAAGCGAACCTTGATTGTTATTCGCATCTGCTAAGTCTTTATCAGTAAACAAACTTTTAAGCTGATTTTCTACACAAAAGATGTATTCCCATTTCTTTTCCAGAATCAATTTTTGTATTTGGTTTTTCGCGTCTGTTTCATTAACGCAAAACGCAAACTTGCCAAGGAGTCTGGTGAATTCTTCAGCAAACAAAACCTCCAACTCTTTGGGCTCCGGCCGAAAAACAGAATTAGAACCTTCACTGTTCGGAAAAGGCAAAGGCGCTGAATTACTCAGCGCCTCTCTTATTTTTTTTAATATTTTTTCTTTGGAGGAAGAAACTTTCATTCTCAACTATTTAGTTTCCTGTTTATGTCTACCACAGGCACAGGAGGCTCCACTACGGCATCTTTAGGATTATCTACAAAGTCAAGCGCCTTTTTATCTTCGTAAGGTCTTTTACCGATCAATGCTTCCACATCACTTTGGAAAAGAACTTCTCTTTTCAATAATTCTTTTGCCAGAATTTCTACCTCATTCTTCTTCTCTGTCAGCAATTCCTTGGTTCTTACAAAAGCATTTCCAATTAATTTACGCACTTCTTCGTCGATCATTTTGCCGGTTTCTTCGCTAAATGGCTTTTGAAAAGTATTTTCCTGGGCGGGGTCATAATAGCTAACATTACCTACTTTTTCATTCATGCCATAAACCGTTACCATAGAATAAGCCATCTTGGTCACCTGTTGCAAATCATTGCTGGCGCCCGTAGATACTTTTCCAAAGAAAATGGATTCAGAAGCCCTACCGCCGAGTGTCATGCAGATCTGATCGAGCAATTGGTCTGTATTGTACAAATATTGCTCTTTAGGGGTGTATTGAGCATAGCCCAATGCAGCCGTTCCTCTTGGAACAATAGTAACTTTTAATAGTGGATAAGCATGCTCTAAAAACCAGCCACAGATTGCATGCCCCGCTTCGTGGTATGCAATAATCTCCTTTTCTTCGGGTAGAATAATCTTATTCTTCTTTTCAAGCCCTCCAATTACTCTGTCAATTGCATCCTGAAAATCATTCATGTCCACAGCTTCCTTGCCGTTACGAGCGGCTATCAACGCCGCTTCATTGCAAACATTAGCAATATCCGCTCCTGCAAACCCTGGAGTTTGCTCTGCCAATTTGTGTACATCCAAGGTTTGTGAAACTTTAATCGGCAAAAGATGTACTTTAAAAATAGCTTCACGCCCTACCATGTCAGGACGATCTATGGTTATTTGCCGGTCAAATCTTCCGGGACGTAATAGTGCACTATCAAGCACATCCGGCCTGTTAGTAGCCGCAAGAATAATAATACCAAGGTCGGTTCCA
>JAHEZA010000315.1:0-2891 GCA_023251335.1 Chitinophagaceae bacterium
ATCGGATTAAATTATGCAAAACATGCTAAAGAAACTGGTGCGCAGGTCCCAAAAGAGCCGATCATTTTTTTCAAGGCCACTACTTCTGTTTCTGGCCCAAATGATGATATTGTGATTCCGAAAAATTCTGCAAAGACAGATTGGGAAGTAGAACTGGCCGTGGTTATCGGAAAAAAAGCAAGCTATGTTGAAGAGAAGGAAGCGATGGATTATGTTGCGGGATATTGTCTTCACAATGATGTGAGTGAACGGGAATTCCAAATTGAGCGCGGCGGCCAATGGGTAAAAGGAAAGAGCTGCGATACCTTTGCACCACTTGGCCCATGGTTGGCAACAAAAGACGAAATTGAAGACGAAAATAATTTGCGTCTGTGGCTGAACGTTAACGAAAAAAAAATGCAGGATTCCAATACGGATGATTTGATATTTAAAGTGCCATTTTTGATTTCTTACATCAGTCAGTTTATGACATTATTGCCTGGCGATATTATTTCTACCGGAACGCCTGCTGGTGTGGGACTTGGGTTTAATCCGCCGGTTTATTTAAGAGAAGGTGATGTAGTGGAACTGGGGATTGATGGCCTGGGAACTCAAAAACAAAAGGTGAAAAACTGGTCAAAATAAATTTTAATAGAGCGATGATAGATACCCATGTCCATTTCTGGAATTACAATAAAGTGAAAGACGCCTGGATCACAGATGATATGAAATTGTTGCAAAAAGATTTTTTACCTGAGCATTTTCAAACTGAACTAAAGGAAAATAAAGTGGATGGCATAGTTGCTGTTCAGGCCGATCAAAGTGAACAGGAAACATCTTTTTTGTTTGAACTTGCAAAGAAAAATCCTGAAATAAAAGGAATTGTTGCCTGGGTTGATTTGCAAAAGGAAAATATTGAAAAAAGGTTGCTTTACTATTCGCAGTCTCATATTATCAAGGGTTTCAGGCATATTGTTCAGGCTGAGCCTGAAGGATTTTTAAAACATAAAAAGTTTCTGCACGGCATTAAATTATTGAAGAACTTTAATTTCACCTACGATATTTTGATTTATGAAAAGCAATTGAACGAAGCCATTGATTTTGTAAATCAATTCCCGGAACAAAAATTTATTATTGATCATTGCGCCAAGCCGGCAATTAAAAATAAAAGTATCAGCAACTGGAAAAAAGGTATGCAGGAAATTTCACAAAATAAAAATGTGTATTGTAAACTTTCCGGCTTGACCACTGAGGCCGATTGGATCAACTGGAAAGAAAAAGATTTTAATCCATACTTCGATTGTGTGTTTGAATATTTTGGAACTGACAGATTACTATTTGGAAGTGATTGGCCGGTGATGCTCGTTAGTGGTACTTATACTAAATGGAAAAATCTATTGGAAAAATATATGCATAATTTTTCTGCAGAAGAAAAAGCGAAAATTTTTAGAGAAAATGCTATTGAATTTTATAATTTAAACACAGAGGGCTAATTGCAAAGAGCGAGTGCAAAAAAGCAAAAGACAAAAAACAAAAGAACAAAACCAAAAACGTAAAACCAATTTATACTAAACATTATGAATCTCAATCTCAACGAAAAAATAATCATCGTAACCGGGGGTGCCAAAGGAATTGGAGAAGGAATAGTGAAAGCGCTTGCCGCGGAGAATGCGATTCCTGTAATTGTGGGCAGAAAAGAAGCAGACAATTTGAAAGCACTTGAAAGTATTGGCAGCAAGGGATTTCAGGTCGTGGCAGAATTGACAAACCCGGATGAATGCGAAAATGCGATAAAGAAAATTGTTCAAAAATTTGGGCGGATTGATGGCCTTGTAAATAATGCCGGTGTAAATGATGGCGTAGGCTTGGAAAAAGGAAATTATGAACAATTTGTTGCTTCACTGCATAAAAACTTAATTCATTATTATTTGATGGCGCATCATGCATTACCTTATTTAAAACAATCGAAAGGTGCGATTGTAAACATAGGTTCCAAAACAGCGGAAACAGGCCAGGGCGATACTTCTGCGTATGCTGCATCTAATGGTGGAAGAAACGCATTGACAAGAGAATGGGCGGTGGAGTTATTGCCATATTCCATTCGTGTAAACGCGGTGATTGTTGCAGAATGTTATACTCCTTTGTATGATAAATGGATCAAGACCTTTGAAAATTCTGAAGAAAAATTGAAATCTATCACTGAAAAAATTCCTCTGGAAAATAGAATGACCACGGCTGATGAAATTGCCAACATGGTGGTGTTTCTTTTGTCAGACAAATCGAGTCATACCACTGGTCAACTGATACATGTAGATGGTGGATATGTGCATTTGGATAGAGCGATTGGATAGAACGAAACAATTATTGGTGAATCGTGACAAAGTAATTAGTTTGAGCGTCAAGCATCGTCTCCCGGAGGGGACGATGCGTTGTTCAATTATCCATCACTCAGATTGGATATTAATTCTTAATTTTATCAGATGTCTGTCAAAGTAAACCATTCAGAAGATATTCAAACTTATTTTAACTGTCAGGCATCGTCTCCCGAAGGGGACGATGCGTTGTACAATCCATCACTCAGATTGGATATTAATTCTTAATTTCATTAGATGTCTGTCAAGGTAAACCATTCAGAAGATATTCAAACTTATTTTAACTGTCAGGCATCGTCTCCCGAAGGGGACGATGCGTTGTACAATCCATCACTCAGATTGGATATTAATTCTTAATTTTATCAGATGTCTGTCAAAGTAAACCATTCAGAAGATATTCAAACTTATTTTAACTGTCAGGCATCGTCTCCCGAAGGGGACGATGCGTTGTACAATCCATCACTCAGATTGGATATTAATTCTTAATTTCATTAGATGTCTGTCAAGGTAAACCATTCAGAAGATATTCAAACTTATTTT
>JAHEZA010000315.1:2901-4224 GCA_023251335.1 Chitinophagaceae bacterium
GGCATCGTCTCCCGAAGGGGACGATGCGTTGTACAATCCATCACTCAGATTGGATATTAATTCTTAATTTCATTAGATGTCTGTCAAGGTAAACCATTCAGAAGATATTCAAACTTATTTTTGCACATTTACCTGTTTCAACTGGTTACATTTGTTTGACATTACCAACCTGTACGATGAACTGTATAAATGGTTCAACATTCTCAAACAAAGAGGAAACCAAATTGAAGGTTTTGTGGTCATGCCTAATCATTTGCACCTTCTATTATTCGTGAACAAAAATGAAAACGTAAATAAAATACTTGCTAATGGTAAAAGATTTCTGGCATATGAAATCGTTAATCGGCTGGAATTACTCGGACATCACGAGATATTATCACAACTGTCAAATGCCATAACTCAAAAGGAAAGGGAAAGGAATAAGAAGCATCGGGTATTTGAAATATCGTCGGATATAAAAGCGTGCTACACTGAAGAATTCCTCTTACAAAAATTGAATTATATCCATAATAATCCAATTTCGGGAAAATGGAATTTGGCGGCTACACCTGAAGATTATTTCCATTCAAGTGCCACCTTTTATACTTTCAATAAACAGCATCCATTAATAAATTTAACGCATTACAAAGATTCAGGAATAATTTATAACGCATCGTCCCCTTCGGGAGACGATACTTGACAAGGGAAAGATTCAGGAATAATTTATAACGCATCGTCCCCTTCGGGAGACGATACTTGACAAGGGATTCGGGACTTATAACGCATCGTCCCCGTTGGGAGACGATGCTTGACAAGAAGATTCAGGATAAATTTATAACGCATCGTCCCCGTTGGGAGACGATGCTTGACAAGAAGATTCAGGAATAATTTATAACGC
Source organism: Chitinophagaceae bacterium (assembly GCA_023251335.1). Lineage (GTDB taxonomy): Bacteria > Bacteroidota > Bacteroidia > Chitinophagales > Chitinophagaceae > Ginsengibacter. The sequence goes on from JAHEZA010000315.1 coordinate 3,779, forward strand.
ATCGTCCCCGTTGGGAGACGATGCTTGACGAGAAATCAAAAGAGTAACTTTGAAGAGAAACTTTTTTCAGTTTTAAAAAATTATTTTATCTGATATGCGAAAATCCAAAATCAAATTCCTTTTTATGAAAAGAAAATGTAAGTCTGTATTATTTTTATGTTTTTCTATGATGACAATAAATAACACGTACTCACAAACTACTATTCCGTTATACAAAGAAGTTCCCAATAGCAAGCCCGCAATGAATTATAAGGAGAAAGCAGATACGGGCGCTGACGGTGTTATCAGGATTAGTAAAGTCTCTGTTCCTGAAATTACTATTTTTCAACCAGCGAAAACCGGTGGTAAAAATACAGCAGTTATCATTTGTCCGGGCGGAGGATATAGCATTCTTGCTTACAACCTGGAAGGCACCGTGGTTGCTAACATTTTAAATAGCTGGGGCG
>JAHEZA010000316.1 GCA_023251335.1 Chitinophagaceae bacterium
GAGAGCGTGCTCATTTTTTGCACATCCAGTTTTACCCAATATTCCTTGGATTTGCCACCCATAATAGCTATGTCGGAAACGCCGGGAACCTGGCTCAGAAACGGTTTGATGGTATAAACCGCCAACTCTTTCAAGGCGATTGGCGACAAAGAATTACTTTCCAGTGAATAATCCATTACCGGCAAAATCGACGGATTCATTTTCTCCACGGTAATGTTCACGTTGGGCGGCAGCGTGTTTCTGATTTCGGCAATTCGCGATTCTAATCGCTGCATACTAAGGTCCACATTTACATTCCAATTCAGGTAAGCTGAAATTTCGCAACTGCCGCGACTGGTAGTGCTTCGGATATTAACGAGGTCGGGGATTTTTTTTATCGCCAGTTCCAATGGCCGGGTAACGGTTACCATCATCCTGTCTACCGGCTGCAAGCCTGCGTCGGCAATGATTTTAATTTTGGGAAAAGTGATTTCGGGAAAAAGAGAAGTTTGTAATTTGTTATAGGCAAAGATGCCACCTGCAATGATTACAAACAACAGAACCGTAATTGGACTTTTATATTTTGTAAAATAGGATTTCATGTTTATTGTTTGTTCACTGTCACTAACGCGGTATCCGATAATCCATAATTTCCCCCTGATAAAATTTTATCGTCCGGCGAAAAATGGGGTGAAAGGATTTGCAACGTATCTCCTTTTTCAATACCTGTTTTTACCGGTACTTTTACAGCCGTACTGTCATTAATCATTTTCATTACCCAGTAATTTGTTTGTGTTTCATCAGACAATACAGAACTTTTAGGTAATGTTTCCGCATCACTAATTGATGATTTCAAAATTTTTACTTTCGCAATCAAACCCTGTGGAATGGACTGGTCGGGATTGACTCTTATCGAATAAGACTGTGTTTGAGTAGCAGAATCAAGCAATGGCATGGAGGAGGAAATGATTCCATCCAATGATCTTGCATCCGGCAAAATTACCTGCACTTTTTCTCCGATGGACACATAAGGCTTGTCTTCGTAAGGCACATTCATTACAAACACAAAACTTTTTGCATCACTTATTATGGCGAGTTGTTCGCCATCCTGCACATAATCGCCCTGTTGCTTATTCAACTGCATTATATATCCGGAAACATCAGCGCGAACAACATTAACGCCCGAAAACCGGAACGTTGAATCTAATTGATTAACTGCGTTCCCAATGGCGCTGGCTTCTTTGGTTTTTAAAATAAATAAAACCTCGTTGCGATGAACCTGGTCACCAAATTTGATATTTGATTTTTCAATGTATCCGTTCAAGGTTGATTTCACAAAGTTCTGTTGTAGGTAGGTAGAAGTGGCATTCAGTTCAATGTATTCATTTAGCGGCACATTAGAAACAGAAGTGACGGTAACGGGTGTACGCACTTCGGGCGGGATTTCGGAATTATCTGTTGGTGAAGAATTGCAACTGAAACACAGTAAACCGACAAATACTCCATATTTTAATTTGGTCAGAAATTTTTGCATTGATCTCGCATTTTTAAAGTTTCATGTTCCAGTAATTAATTTGTTGAATCACCTGGTAACGTGCAATCTGATTTTGAACCACCAGGTTTTTTGCAGTGATATAATTATTTAAAGCCAAAATAAGATCCGTAATTCGGATATCTCCTGTTTCCAGTAATTTCGCGTCCACTTTTAGCAATGTTTCCAGGTATTCTATTTGCTTATTAATATTCGTATTCAGGCTTTCAATATTATTCAGTTGCTGGTAAAGTTGTTGCAACTGCTGGCGATATTGTAAATCAAAGAATTCCTGCTTTTTCTGTAACGTCCTCTGTTGAATATCTAATTTTGAAAACTGTAATTGTTTTTGGTGTCCATCATAAATCGGAACCGTAAGATTGATACCAAAACTATATCCAAAGTTTTTATAGGGAGTAAGGATCAGCGAAGATTGATAACCGGCATCTGCAAAAAGATTTACTTTGGGCAGGTATTGAACTTTGGCTATCAACCGCTCGTTTTCTATTCTTAAGCTATCAATTTTATAGTTTAAAAAGAAAGGCAATTCCTGGGTATGAAAATTTTTAACCACGTGTATGGCGGGCTCAGACAGCCTTTCAGTAGTCGTATCTATTATTCCGGCAAGATAATTCAACGAAGCGTAGTCATTTTTATATTGAACCAGCAACTGGTTTTTTGTTAGCTGTTGTTGCTGAAGCGTAACCAAAAAGGATAAATAATCAGATTGCTTATAAACGTTGTTTTGAGTTAGCGTTTTTAATAAACCTTCTTCTTTGCTTAAAAGATGAATCAACTGATCATTAAACTCAAGCTGCAACTGGTCGCCGTATGTGGCAATGTATTGGATGATAATCGCCTTCTTAATATCCTGTTTTGTGATTGCCGACGAATTGGTTAAAGAATCATTTTGCAATTGAAGGCTTTTGTACCGAAGGTTCAGATTCTTTTTATTGTTTATTTGTTTGTTTACTGCCACCAATGCAGAAAGCTGCTGCCCGTTTGTAATTACTTCATCATAACCATAACCGCCGATAACCGGCGCGTAGTAAGCGTTTCCGTTTCCGGCTACCTGCACCTTATTGGCGGCGTTTATTAATTCACTATCTATTTTATTTGAAAGTACAAGATTTCGGATATCTGTTAATCGCGGATCATTTTCCAGCGATTGATTGATGAAATAATCCAGGTTTTTATTTTGCGCCAACGAAAATAAAGAAACAAGAAAACTCAGAAATATGGTGAGTATTTTTTTATTCATATTGATAAAACAAAAGCCTCCCAATACACATCGGGAAGCTACTATTTGCAATTTTCCTGAATTACTTTTCTTCTTTTACAAAGTTTCCGTTCTCATCAAAAATGATATCTTTCCTGTTAATCTCCACTTCGTAAGAGGTTTTTCCATTGGCATCTGATACTTTTCCAACGTCACCAAATTTAGCATTTTTATAATGCTCTTTAATATAACTGCTGGCAGTTTTTGGAAGCTGATTAACCGGAATTTCTTTTACAATTTCAATAAAATTTCCTGAAGGGGTATAGGTTACTGAATTCGCTTCTCCGTCTTTGCCGCCCCAGTTTGCCTCGTAATTTCCTTTCTCTTTTTCCCAGGTAATGTGATGCATTTTTGATTCAGGATATTTTTTCATATTCGCATTTTTTACAACAGTGGGAACATTGATATGCTCATTGCCACTTTCATTTTCCTGTGCGAATGCTGAGCTGCTTAATGCAAACAAAATTGCCGTTATACCTAAAATCTTTTTCATAGTTTTCTCATTTTTAAAAATTGAATAATTGTACAAACCTATTAACAGATTCTGGGGAGAATTTGAAGACGGAATTTGAAGATTATTTTTTTAGAAAAGCAGTAATAATATGATTGCCGGCTTCATAATGATACGAAACCTCAAAACCATAGGTATCACAAATGATTTTTACAATTGATAAACCCAATCCGAGGGATTCGGGAGAAGTTGATTCCCTTTTGAAACGCTCAAACAATTCAGTTGGTTTAAGCTTTGGCTCATGGCCTGAATTGCTTACAACAAAAGCGCTCCCATGCAAATCAATTCTAATTCTGCCGCCGGGAAAATTGTGTTTTATAGCATTCAAAATAATATTGGAACATAAAATATCAGCAAGCGAGTCATTCATCTGAACAGAAATGTTTTTTTCAATATTTTTTTCAACCATTATATTCTTAAGTTCAGCAGGCTCGTGGAAATTTTCGATACATTTTTCGAGAACGGATGAAAAATTAATTTTCTCTTTATTCTCAAACTGACGGTTTTCAATCTTCGTAAGCAGCAGCAATGATTGATTCAGCCTCGAAAGCCTGGAGGCAGCATCATTCAAACTCTGCATGATATTACTTTGTGATTCTTCAAGATGTTCTGATTGAGATAGTAGTTCAATCTTGCTTTTAATAATGGCTAATGGAGTTTGTATTTCATGCGAAGCGTTTCCTGTAAAGCTTTTCAGCGACTCATAATCATTCTTGACCTTTTGTGTCAATAACATCGCAGTGCTGTTCAATTCTTTAAACTCATCCGTATCGGTTGTTTGAAGTATTATTCCATCTTTGGAAGAAAGATTAAATTGTTTTAGCTGCTCAAGTGTATGATGAAATGGTTCCCACAATTTGCCTAAAAGTAACCGGTTGGCAATAAACAATATCACTAATAAAACAGCAATCACA
>JAHEZA010000017.1 GCA_023251335.1 Chitinophagaceae bacterium
AGAACAAACACCACCGGCGCTTTTGCTTCAAAACTTTCCCTGTTAAAACGGCGTAACCGGTTAAAATTCTTTGCATGGGCACTATCTACCAGCACTAAATATTTTTTATTGTCGTTTAGCAGGCTAAATGCTTCTTTGAAAAAATTGGCAGTATCTCCTATTACAACTTTGGTGTAGCCGGAGTTTTCATCAACTTTCAATTCTCCATCGGTTGCGATTGCAATGATACGGTTTGAATCTACAGAATGCCCATCGATATTTCCGGATGCAGAAATAAGATTTGTTTTTTGCATCGAAAAAGGTTGACGATACGTTGTCAATCCATCAAAATATTTTAATCCCGTTTTTTTAAATTCACCGGAAATAAAATTTGCGGCACTGTCTATAAAGGGAGTGAAAGTCTTCCGGCCTTGCATTTTATCTGATGACAAAACTTTTTCTATTCTTTCTACCTCGCCGACATTAATAATTTTATCAATGCTTTGAGAATAAGAAATGAGGGAGATAAAGCAAGGAACTAAAAACATAATTACTTTCCGCATATTGTTGGTTTCAGTTTTTAAATTATATCATTTATCTTTTTACCAAAAAGATTTTACTGAGGTTTGAAGAACTGGTTGGTAATAGGCGGCACGTCAGGAATTTTAATCACATTAAAACCATGGTTGGTAGCCTTATGGCAATCATTGCAAGTTGCGGTCAATAAGATAAACCCGTTTCTAAATTTATTTTCATCTTTTACTTTTACGGCGTTCGATAAACTATCCATCGCGGGTATGATCATGCCAATAGATTTCACTTCCGGCCGATCGGCACAATATCTGGGAATATCTTCCAATGCTTCCTGAATTTCACCTATCTCAAAATTGGCCAGCTCCCAGTTTTCTTCTTTTCCTGCAAACCATAATTTCGCATGATGTATTTGTATTTGGGACATAAACTCACCAAGCCCGGGTTTATAAGAATTATTTATTTCAGTTTGTAAACTATCGATCTTTTTTTGCAAAAGATTGTTATTGGATGGGGCTTGATTACAGGAAAAAGCTATCGTTGCGATTAAATAGAAAAGTACATTTTTCATTGCTTTACTGTTTCGCATTACATAAAACTGTTTGTTCGTTTTTCAATTTAAAGGTAAGGTAATATGCACAGGATTAAAACGGTGTTACAAAATGAAATTGAACCCACAGTTCAGCAAATGAGAAAACAACTATCGTTCATCGAAGCCGTTTTTTTAGATATGCGGAATCAGATTTTAATTGATTCTTACAAGTCAAACGACGAACGCCAGGCTTATAAACTCATCATCTCCTTAAATTTCACGGCTTGTCTGCGGCTAACCTCAATTTTTTCGCCCCCGATGAGATCCACTAACAGGCCGCCGTTAAAATAAGTTTCTATTTTTTCTATCATTCTAAGGTTGATAATATACTTTCTGTTGGCCCTGAAAAAAACTTTATCGTCTAACCGCTCTTCCAACGCATTCAGCGATTTTAAGATGAGAGGCTTGTTCGTTCCAAAAAATACTTTAGCATAGTTACCAACACTTTCAAAAAGACGGACATCAGAAAGCTTCACAAACCAGCAACGCTCGCCATCTTTTACAAACACCTGATCGTGCTCGCTCAACATACCGCGATTATTGAAAGAAAGCAATTCTTCTTCATTTTTCTGTTTCACTTTCAATATGGCATCAGCAAGTCGCTTTGGCTCTACGGGCTTCATCAAATAATCCAAAGCGTTTACATCAAAAGCTTTCAGCGCGTATTCATCGTAAGCCGTAACAAAGATCACATCAGGCGCTTTTTCCAGTTCAGTTAGCATGTCAAACCCTGTTTTGCCGGGCATCTGGATATCCAGGAAAATAAGATCCGGATTCAACGTTTCTATTTTTTCTATTCCTTCCTCGGCGTTTGCCGCTTCGCCGATTACCTCTACATCGGGAAATTCTCCCAGCAATCTTTTCAATTCGCTCCTGGCAAGCCGCTCATCGTCTATCAAAACTACTTTTAGCATGTTGAAAATTATTAATTATTGATTATTAATTATTGCCTCCGACTCTTAGCCTTTAGCATTAAACTATTTCTACCGGCATTACTATTTTAGATTGCACTCTGCTGAATTCAATTTCTTCTACATTAAAAGAAGCATTTCCGTGGCAAAGGAATTTCAGCCTGTCACGCGTGCTCTTGATTCCAAAACCCTCATTCATCTTTCCATCCAGCGTTCCTGTATTTTGCACCAGTAGTTCAAAATCCTTATCAGTAAATTTCGAAATTATTTTTATAACTCCTCCGTTGATCCTCTTGCTGATGCCATGTTTGATCGCATTTTCTACCAATGTTTGCAACATCATGGGTGGCACTGGTTGTTCAAGAGTATCTTCGTCAATGTCCATTTCTACCTTTAACCGCTCTTCAAAACGCATTTGTTCCAATGCGAGATAATCCTTCACAATATCCAACTCCTTTTTCAAAGGTACCGTTTCCATTTTTTCCACCTGCAGGCTGCTTCGCAAAATATTGGAAAGCTCTGTGATAGCGGTTCTGGCACGCTTTGGATTTTCATCCACCAAAGCGCGGATGCTGTTTAAAGAATTAAAGATAAAATGTGGATTGATGTGAGATTTTATGGTTTTCAGTTCCAATTCTTTCACCGTTTTTTCAAGACTAAGCCTGTCTAGCTCGTCAATACGGTTTCGCTCCAGATAATGCCACACCATATAAAGCAATAGCCATAAGGCAATTAAGATGAACGTAAAAATGATATTCCACCAAAACCGGCCCCTATCCTGATCTTCATAATTCCAATTGCCTGCGCTATCCCTATACCAGCCCGTACTCTTTTTTATATTATTAACAGAAGCGTAGTTCAACGAATCCTTTGGATTATTTTTATCAGCCAGATAATAATGGGTGCCATTCAGCCCGAGCGATTTTTCAGTAGCAATCGCCTGTTGAAGATTCAGGCTTTTCTCATATTGCACAAGGGAAGTTCCGGTAAAAACTGCTGTTGTTTTAGCGCCATAATAAGCCAGCAAACCCGTAGCGGCCACGCCTATAATAAACAGGCCAATTACCTTATTGATAGGGAACTTTATCCATCCCATCTTTTTTAGAAAAAAACGCAATAAATGCGTGGATGCTATATACCAGAAAAATTGTATAAAAAGAATTGTAAAAAAAAATTCGCGCCTTTTTCCTTTCCAATAAACATCCTGTAGAAAAAAATAGAAAAAAGAAAGATTTAATAAAGTCCATCCGCCCCAGCCCAATAACTGACAGAGCCAATAGCGTGTTGTGGTTTTTCGCATACGCAAATTTAATGCTACCAATTCAATTATTTTTTAATGAATTGATTAGTGGTGAAAAGCACTGCTTGAAAGGCGATTGCCGGTGTCGTAAAGGCACGGCATACCTATTTTACGATTAAAAAACTTTAGTTTTACAAAGTAGAAAGAAATACAGATGCAGAATCCAAATTTGAACACAGAAAAAGAAATACTATCGCCTGCTGATAAAGAATTCGAAAATAATATACGTCCGGCAGTCATACAAGAGTTTAGCGGGCAGGGTCAGATTGTAGAAAATCTGCGCATATTTATAAAGGCGGCAAAACAGCGTGGAGAGGCGCTTGACCACATTCTTTTTCATGGGCCTCCCGGCCTTGGCAAAACCACCTTAAGCCGCATTGTAGCCAACGAACTGGGCGTACACATCAAAGAAACCAGCGGTCCGGTTATTGAAAAACCCGGTGACCTGGCCGGTTTGCTCACCAACCTGGAGCCTAACGATGTTTTATTTATAGATGAAATTCACCGTTTGAGCAATGTGGTGGAAGAATATTTGTACGCTGCCATGGAAGATTATCGCATTGATATTATGATAGATACAGGGCCAAATGCGCGGAGTGTACAAATTAATCTGAATCCTTTTACATTAATCGGGGCTACCACCCGAAGTGGATTACTCACTTCGCCACTTCTTTCAAGATTTGGAATAAAATCAAGGCTGGAATATTATGATAAATCTACTTTGCAAAAAATCATTTCACGCTCCTGCGCCATCCTCCAAACTAAAATCACATCGGATGCAGCACAGGAAATTGCGGGCCGAAGCAGAGGCACACCCAGAATTGCCAACGGCTTGTTAAGAAGAGTGCGCGATTTCGCCCAGGTTCTCTCCAACGGTGTGATAGATCTAAGAATTACAGAACACGCGCTTAAAGCATTGAACGTAGACGAATACGGACTGGACGAAATGGATAACCGTATTTTAAGCACCATCATTGACAAGTTCAAGGGGGGACCTGTAGGAATCACCACAATTGCCACTGCCGTAGGTGAAGAGGCCGGAACGCTGGAAGAAGTTTATGAACCGTTTTTGATCCAGGAAGGTTTCATCATGCGCACGTCAAGAGGTAGAGAAGTGACCGAAAAAGCTTACAAGCATTTGGGGAAAATTCCATATAAAAATTTGAAAGGCCCGGACTTGTTTTCATGAAGACCCTTTATTCGACAAAGCCAGTGAGGAGTAGTGAACTAACAAATTTTTAATATTTCTATTTTTTTTGCGTGGGAGTACGCGGATCATCAGTAAACAAAGAATTAACTGCAATTTTTGTTTGGAATAACGCATGGAATCCATGGCAAAAAAGTATCTTCGTTTGCATGTCAGGATACAGAGAAATTCTATTAAAAAAATACGAAACCGAATACCAAAAACTTAACGAAAAGCAGCGCCAGGCTGTGGATACCATCGAAGGCCCCGTGATGGTGATTGCCGGTCCCGGAACCGGAAAAACGCAAATACTTGCTGCGCGGATTGGTAAAATTCTGTTAGAAACCGATGTACTTCCTCAAAATATTTTATGCCTTACCTATACGGATGCAGGGGCGGTTGCGATGCGCAAAAGATTGCTGCAATTTATTGGCCCCGATTCTTATAAAGTGAATATTTATACATTTCATGGATTTTGTAATGAGGTAATTCAGCAAAATTTATCGTTGTTTGAGAAAACTACTCTTGATCCGGTTTCGGACCTGGAAAGAATACAACTTTTTAAAACACTGATTGATGATTTACCCAAAAACAATCCCTTAAAAAGATATCGTGGCGATGTGTATTATGAAATAAAAAACCTGCAGCATTTATTTTCAGCCATGAAACGGGAAGGCTGGACAACTGGATATCTTGATACATGTATTGATCAATATCTTGAAAAGATAAAAGACGATGAAAGTTTAAGATATAAAAGAGCTTCGGCAAAATCAGCAGTGAAAGTGGGCGATTACAAACCGGAATACTATGCCGAACTGGACCGTATGGAAAAACTTCGCGCAGCGGTAAATGAGTTCGGCAATTTGCAACAATTGATGAAGCAACATAGCCTGTATGATTTTGATGACATGATCAATTGGGTGATCAACGTTTTTAAAGAAAATAAAAACGTTCTGGCCAGTTACCAGGAAAGGTTTCAATACATTTTAGTAGATGAATACCAGGACACCAGCGGCACGCAGAATCAGATTGTACAAATGCTGATTGACTTTTGGGACTTCCCTAATGTATTTGTAGTGGGCGATGATGATCAAAGTATTTTTCGCTTCCAGGGCGCTAATATTGAAAATATGGAAAGCTTTGCAAAAAGCTATGAGGGACTTTTAAAAATTGTACTGACTAATAACTACCGTTCTACCAAACCAATCCTGGATGTGTCCAAATCGTTGATTGATAAAAATGTAGAGCGGCTAATTCATAAATTTTCCGGACTCACGAAAGAATTGATTTCATCAAACGAAGAATTAAAAAAACTGACTGATGCTCCTTTAATAATTGAGTACAATACGATTAAAGATGAAATGGCGGACATTGCCAATAAGGTGAAAAGCCTTATTGACACAGGAACAGAGCCGGGTAGGATTGCCGTTATTTATAAGGAAAACAACTATGGCGAACAGCTAATGAAATATTTCAGGTTAAAAAATATACCGGTTTTTTCCAAACGAAGCCTGAACATTCTCGAAGATCCATTTGCAAAAAAAATCATAGAAATCCTGCGCTACCTCGCTGCAGAACACGATATTCCTTATGGCGGCGATGAGATTCTTTTTGAAATTCTCCATTTTGACTTTTATAAAATCCCACCGATTGAAATTGCGAAGCTCACCGTGGAAGCAAACGCTAAAAATTACAGTGGACAAAAAACTTCCATCAGAAAATTATTATACGACAAATCCAATTCAGCCCCAAAAGACCTTTTTGACACCGGCGTTCATCCGGCATTAAAAGATTTCAGCAAGATGGTAGAACAGTTGATAGGCGATGTTTCTAACGTTACATTACAAACACTTTTTGAAAAAATTATTTCTGACGCCGGCGTGCTTTCCTACATCATGAGAAGCGTTGAAAAAATACGGCTACTTCAAATTCTTACTGCCCTATTTGATTTCATAAAAGAAGAAACCGCGCGCAATCCGTTGCTTACATTACAAGATTTGATTGATGTGATTGACCTTATGAGAAAAGAAAAACTTTCTTTGCCATTGATAGAATTTTCAGGTAACAGCGCCGGAGTTAATTTTTTAACAGCACATGGTTCCAAAGGCCTGGAATTTGAACACGTTTTTATCACCGGTATGAATGCGCATCTTTGGGAGAAGAAACGAAATCCTAATAACGGATTTAAACTTCCCGACACCTTGTTTTCATCACTTCCTTCCGGAAACGCGGATGAAGAATTGCGCCGCCTGTTTTATGTAGCGCTTACCAGGGCTGAAAAGAATCTTCAGATTTCATTTATCAAAATAAAAACGGATGGCAAGGATGCTGAGCATTCTATGTTTATTGCAGAAATAATAGAAGCTAATGGCCTTGGAATAAAAACGGTTCAATTACGACAGGAAGAACTGATGGAATATGAAACATTGAATTTCATTCACCAGGCGCCTGAAATAGAAAAAGGCGAATCAGATTTCGTAAGTGCATTGCTGGAAAAATATGTGATGAATGTTACTTCTTTGAATAACTATTTAGATTGTCCGCTCGCGTTTTATTATAAAAGCCTGGTAAGAATACCTTCAGGCAAATCAGAGAACTTAGAATTCGGCAGCGCCGTACATTTCGCTTTGCAAAAACTTTTTGAAGAAATGCAAAAAAATGAAAAGCAGGTGTTTCCATCAAAAGAAAAAATGCTCGGGTATTTTGATTGGTATATGAGAAGACACCGGGAAAATTTTACGCAAGAAGCTTTTGACAGAAGGATGGAACAAGGTGAAATTGTGTTAGGCGATTATTATGATCATTACATAAATGACTTCAATAAAATAGTGTCTGTTGAACGGAATATAAAAAATGTAGTGAACGGTATTCCGATAAAAGGGAAGATAGACAAAATGGAATTTAATGGTAAAGAAGTAAATGTGGTTGATTATAAAACCGGTGATGTAAACAGTGCCTACACAAAGAAAAAATTAATGCCACCAAATGAAACAGAACCAAATGGCGGAGACTATTGGCGCCAGGCAGTCTTCTACAAGATATTAATTGATAATATGGATGGCAAAGACTGGAAAGTGGTTAGCTCTGAGTTTGATTTTGTGGAGCGTGATAAAACCAAAGGGTTTCAAAAAAGAAAGATATTTATTGAGCCGGCCGATATCACCACAGTAAAGCAACAAATAACCGAAGTTTGGCATCAGATACAGGGGCGAAATTTTTATACGGGATGTGGTAAAGAAGATTGCCATTGGTGCAATTTTGTAAAAGAAAATAAATTAGAAATTGCATTGCACGACATTGCGGAAGAAGAAGTTTAAAATTTATTTAGGAAGAAGAAAAACCAATATCCATTCAAAGAAATTAAGTTTGCCTTTCTGAAATGAAAATATTCAACTCAATAGTTTTTTTGGCTGCGATAGTTTTGTATTACTTACTTTCTATTTTGGGGAGTGGATGTGCGCAAATAGGTATGCCCCTGGGTGGACCACGCGATACGACTCCGCCGGTATTATTAAAATCAACACCGCCTAATGGCATGATTCATTTTACCGGCAACCGCGCTATTTTTACTTTTGATGAATATGTTCACATCCAGGATGTTCAAAAAAATTTATTGATAAACCCGGTTCCTAATATCGTTCCAAATGTCACATCTAAATTGAAAACCGTTTCCATAAAAATGCGGGACACGCTGCAACCCAACACTACCTATAGTTTTGATTTTGGAAATGCGATACAGGATATAAATGAAAACAATCCGCTTCGCAATTTTACCTATGTTTTTTCTACCGGCAATTATATTGACTCGCTTCAGTTGCATGGAAAAGTAGTATTGGCCGAAACAGGAAAACCTGACAGCACTTTACTGGTTCTTTTGTACAAAAATTTAGGTGACTCCGCAGTTTACAAAGAGAAGCCAAAGTATGTAGCGAGTCTCGATTCGTCGGGCCATTATTATTTTAAATATCTTGCTGCCGGCACTTATCATTTGTTTGCATTAAAAGATGAGAGCGGGCAAAAGATGTACAATAATCCTTCACAGCTTTTTGCTTTTGCTGATAGCGCTGTTCACATAACAAAGACTGTAGAACCAATAGAACTTTTTGCCTACGCGGAAAAAGAAAACACAAAGCCTGCGGCAAGCTCATCAGGGGCTCAGGCAAAAAACCCTGATAAAATATTGAAATACACTTCTTCTGTTTCTTCCGGCTCGCAGGATTTGCTTACCCCTCTCACGTTAACATTTTTTACGCCTTTAAAAGATTTCGATAGTTCCAAAATAAAATTAACAGATACATTATACAATCCCATCGCCGCAGCCATATCACTTGACAGCACAAAAAAAATAATTATCGTAAAAACACCGTGGGAAGAAGATTTGGATTACCGCTTAGTAATAGACACAGCGTTTGCGGTGGACACATTGGGCGATAAGTTAAAAAAAGCGGACACAATCCATTTGAAAACGAAAAGAGAACGGGAATATGGAAGCCTGAAATTGAATTTTAAAAATCTCGGAAAAATAAAACATCCTGTGTTGCAGTTTGTAAAAAATAATGAGCTAGTTGATTCATTCAAAATTAGTTCTCCCACATTCAATGTGAAACTATTTGAACCGGGTGAATACGAGTTACGGATTTTGGATGATGAGAATGACAACGGCACCTGGGATCCGGGAAGCTATCATCTTCTAAAACAGCCGGAAAAAGCAACCGCCATTCCAAAAAAGATAAGTATCAGAGCTGATTGGGGCAATGAGTACGATATAGAGTTGTAGGTGAGAAACTGTTTATTGTTTAACCGGTCAAATTGGTTTTTCTGTTAATTAAGAATCTTGGTTATTTGTCTGCCTGCTTGATAGATTCACTAAGAATTACCTCTTTCCTGAAACCTGATATAATTCTTAATTTTGCCCAATGATTTTTTCTTCTTCCCTTTTAGAAAACGCAGTTAATGAATTTGCAAAACTTCCCGGCATTGGTAAAAAAACTGCTTTAAGACTGGTACTTCATTTATTAAAAAAAGACGTGAATGAGGTAAAAATATTCAGTGACACTGTTTTAAAAATGAGGGAGGAAATACATTTCTGTGCCCGATGTCATAATATAGCGGATAAAGATTTTTGCAACATTTGCGCTGATCGAAGTCGTAAGCAGGAAATCATCTGCGTGGTAGAAACCATCCGCGATGTAATAGCCATAGAAAGCACGCAACAATACAATGGTCTCTACCATGTGTTAGGAGGTATTATTTCGCCGCTTGATGGCATAGGCCCCGACCAATTAGAAATTGATTCATTGATACGCAGAGTAAACGAAGAAAAAACCAAAGAACTTGTTTTTGCGTTAAGTCCAAATATACAGGGCGATACTACGATTTATTATATTAGTAAAAAGCTAAAAGAGGTACCCGTAAAGATTACAACAATCGCGCGGGGTATTGCCTTTGGAGGCGAACTGGAATATGCCGATGAAATGACCCTGGCGCGTAGTATCTCGAACCGAATGCCTATTGAAAATTATGTAGGAAATAAATAAAACCGGATGAAGATATTATTCTAACGCCTTCATCATTGCTTCTGCTTTAATCATACACTCTTCATATTCTTTTTCCGGAATGCTTTTCCAGGTGATGGCTGAACCGACCCCGATTGATATGTATTTTTTTTCTTTGTTGTACAACACACTTCTTATCACAACATTAAAATCGAAATCGCCCGCAGGATTGATGTAGCCTACCGTTCCTGAGAATAAGCCCCTTTTTGTTTTTTCATATTGCTCTATCAATTCCATCGCTCTTTTTTTAGGCGCTCCGGTCATAGATCCCATCGGGAATGTGGCCGATAAAATTTCAGAAAAAGAAATGTTTTCGCTAAGCGATCCACTAATGGTGGAAATCATTTGGTGTACCAGCGGGAAAGAATATATTTTTAAAAATTCTTTTACTGACACAGAACCCTCCGCGCATATTTTGCTCAAATCGTTGCGCACCAGGTCAACGATCATTGTATTTTCGGCGCGCTCTTTTTCGCTTTGCTGCAACAACATCTTTTCATTTTCGTCTTCCACTTCCATATTATCACGCCTGGAAGTTCCTTTTACAGGTTGTGAAATAATCGTATTGTTTGTTTTCTTCAAAAATCTTTCGGGGCTTGCGCACATCAAATATTTTTCGCCGGATCTGTAAAACGAAGAAAAAGGATTTGGCGAAAGTTCGCTTAATTTCATAAAAATTTTTAGAGGATCAATCTGCACATTTTTGGCATACAACTCCTGGCAAAAACATATTTCGTAACAGTCGCCCCTCAAAATATGTTGTTGTAGCTTTTTTACGGTTTCTAAATATTCGTCTTTAGAAAATCTTTTATTTAGGGAAATTTTAATAGCATCTTTTTCATCTGGCACAATGGAAATGATTTCCTGAAAAATGGAAGCGCCATCTATTCCGGGAAGTATGCCTATCTCTGCTTTATATTTCGAAAGTGTAATTACAATCTCCGGAACAAAAAATTGAAAGTCAGGAAAACCAATCTCATCGGGATTTTCAGAGGAAAGCGCTTCAAAATTATTTTTAAGATCGTAGGCTACATGTCCAAATATCCAGTCTTTGTTTTCCTCTCTGAATACATCAAGTTCCTGAAGCCCGCTTTCTTTCCGCGCGGTTATTGATTTACTGATTCCGAATCCAGCCAGGCATTCGTAAGATTTGTCGAAATCATAATCGTGATTATCCAGAAAACAAAAATTGCTGAACCTCTTTGCGAAGTACAGCAATTGATATTTAAAATGATAAAAATCAGTTATGGGGTATGAAGTGTATTCCCTTTTCAAAATTTTGGAACAGGCATGGAGGAATTTATCGATTAAAAATCATCGTCATCTCCGAATTCATCATCATCGTCAAATAAATCAAGGCTTTTAAAATCTTCGTCTGCTTCAAAATCATCGTCCTCTTTTCCTTTTTTTCCGGATTTTTTTCCTTTTGATTTTGGAACATCAAATTCTTCAAAGTCGGGGTCAAAATCATCTTCATCATCAGACTTATTCCAATCATCATCATCCGCCTCTTCACCATCTTCATCGTCGTCATCATCATCGGCTTTCTTCTTTTTCGATGAAACGGCTTTTCCTTTTTTCTTAGGAGTATCATCATCTAATTCATCATCATCTAAATCTTCATCATCACCTAAATCTTCAGATTGTTTTTTCGAAGAACCTTTTGCAGATCCGTTAGTCGGCTTTTGTGAGGAGAGATTTTTTCCCTTTTCAGATTTTGCTTTCATATTTTCTAAGGATTTATTTTTTGTAAATTTTCAATATCCTTTTTAATTATCCAAAAATAATGAATACTTTTTTAAAAAAAATTCCATGGCTTATAATCCACAATTATGAAGCCACAATTAGCTGATCGGTTCCAGGCCCGTTTGATATATATTTTACAGGTACTTTCAGCGTTGTATTAATATAGTTTATGTAAGTATCCATTTCAGAAGGAATATTTTCATATTCTTTAATTCCGGTGATATCCGTTTTCCACCCGTCAAATTTTTTGTATAAAGGCTTCACATCTTTTCCTTCCATTTGAAAAGGAACCTGCATGGATTCTTTTCCATTGATGCTATATTGATTACATACTTTAAGAACGTCAATATTATCAAGCACATCTGCTTTTGTCATTACTAACTGTGTTACTCCGTTGATCATGCACGCAAAATTTAATGCAACGAGGTCAATCCACCCACAACGGCGTGGCCTGCCAGTAGTGCTGCCAAATTCATTTCCGTTTTTCCTGATCATTTCGCCCATTTCATCATGCAGTTCTGTTGGAAAAGGGCCGCTGCCTACCCTCGTGCAATACGCTTTGGTAATGCCAATTACTTCTTTAATCTTTTGGGGAGAAATACCAAGACCGCTGCAAACGCCTGCTGTTATTGTGTTTGAGGATGTAACGAATGGGAACGTACCAAAATCAACATCGAGCATACTTCCCTGGGCGCCCTCAGCAAGAATTCTTTTACCGCTTGTAATGGCATCATTTATAAAATATTCGCCGTTCACAATCTTTAATGATTTCAGAAATTCGAGCGCTTCAAAAAATTCATTTTCCGCCTGCGAAATATCTTCGTCGAAAGAAAAATTATCCAATATCTGTTGGTGCTTTTTACGCAGGCTTTGGTATTTTGATTTGAAATCATCATCCAGCAAATCGCCAACACGCAATCCGTTTCTGCCTGTTTTATCCATGTACGCAGGACTGATTCCTTTTAACGTAGAACCTATTTTATCATGCCCCTTAGCCGTTTCGCTCGCACGGTCTAAAGCCCGATGTGAAGGAAGAATTAAATGAGTTCTTTCGCTGATAAACAAGGATTTTTTGTAATCCACTCCAAAGGCGGCTACAGACTCGCATTCTTTTTTCAAAATCACCGCATCCAACACTACGCCGCTACCGATTAAATTGATTTTATTTTCGCGAAAAATACCGGAAGGTATCTGGTGGAGCACAATTTTTTTCCCATCAACATAAAGCGTATGACCTGCATTTGGACCACCCTGGAACCGGGCTATCATTTCGTAACCAGGCGCGAAATAATCTACAATTTTACCTTTCCCTTCATCGCCCCACTGGAGCCCAAGAATTACATCAACCATTTTAAAAAGATTTTTAAACATAAGAATCAAAAAGATTTTTGACCCTTTTTAAGACCGCGGCAAAAGTAAAATTAAAAAAAGAAAAGAAGGTGTAATTGTGTAAAAATATAAAGCTATTTATT